>NZ_JASATC010000023.1:0-94643 GCF_038440135.1 Pseudomonas sp. OTU5201
CCCCGCACCTCCCTCCCTACCTCCCTCCATCGTTGTTACTTGCTTCGCTCGCCCTGCGGGCCAGCCTTCGGCTGTTACTTCGCTTCGCAACGATTCCGCTCGGCCTCCTGAAGGGGCGTAGTCGCTGCCCCACCTCGTCTGCCCGGTGTCAGGCCCGTGTGGGCTTCGGGATGGTTCCTGCCTTGCCGGCGCGAGTCACCCCTCTCCTCTTCAGGGGTGAAGCGGCACGCTTTCGTAAGCATCGCTTCCGGTGCCGATGAACGCCGGAGCGCAAAGCGATCAGGCCGGGGCGCAGGGCGGGGAACGGGGCGGGCCGCGTTCGGATGAGGGGGAGGATTGGCACGGAGTCTTGGAGGTGCGGGGCTAGAGGACTCTACTCAACGTTGCAACAGCTAACGCAGACAGAGCCAATGTATTCGCAAGTGAACCCGCTCCCACGGCTGGTCGCATATCCCCGCCCACCACTCGGCGGCGAATCCTGACTGATGGCAAGTTAATTCCTCATCCCAGATTCCTATTGTCCGACAGCTCTCATAGACTCTTGCCCACTTCTATCCAGGGATGGCCTTGATGAAACGTACGTTGTGGACGCTGTTTGGGGTGATTGGGCTGCTCACGGTTTCCTGGGCTGAGGAACCGCCCGCGCAGGACCCGTTGCTCGATGCGCCCGCCGCGGCCACTTCCACCGGAAGCGAAGCCCGTGGCGTTCTGCGTGCCCGCAACCAGGCCGTGCTGGCCAGCGAGCTGCCCGGGCGTATCGTCGAGATGCCTTACGCCGAAGGCCAGGCCTTCAAGAAGGGCGAGGTGCTGGTTCGCTTCGACTGCAGCGCCTACCAGGCCCAGCTGAATGCCGCCAACGCCGCCGTGCGTGCGGCGCGAGAAGAACTGAAGAACAAGCAGCAACTCGCCGCCCTCAATTCGGTTGGGCGCTTCGAGGTGGCCGTGGCCGAGGCGCGGCAGGCCCAGTCCCAGGCAGAGGCGCAGGTTTACCAGGTGCAAGTGCAGCGCTGCCAGGTGAAGGCGCCCTTCGACGGCCAGGTGGTGGCGCGCAAAGTGCAGCCCCACGAGAGCGTGGCCAGTGGCGCGCCGCTGTTGGAGGTTGTGGATAACCGCAACCTGGAAATCCACCTGCTGGTGCCTTCGCGCTGGCTGGACCGCCTCAAGCCCGACCAGTCCTTCGAGTTCATCCCCGATGAAACCGGAAAGTCGCTGCAGGCTGTGGTCAAGCGTCTTGGGGCGCGTATCGACGAGGGCAGTCAGACGCTTTTGCTGATCGGTGGCCTGCCCGCTGATGCCGATGGTCTGCTGGCCGGCATGAGCGGCACCGCGCACTTCCCGGAGACGCCATGAACGCGGCGACACCCGGTGCTGTCGAGCGTGTTTTCGCGCTCTTCCTCGGCCTGGAAAAAAAGGCTCGCCAGGCGGCCAGCACCGAGCAGCTGGGCTTCGCCATGGTCAACGACGGACAGACGCTGTTCGGCTTTCGCCATGCGGCACTGCTGATTGCCGGCAAGGTGCAGGCGTTGACTGGCATCAGCCTGGTGGAGCCCAACGCTCCCTTCGTGGCGTTTGTCGAGCGTGCGGCCTCGCAATTGCTGGGTCAGGGCCAGCTGAATGAAGTCCGCGCCGTCGATGCTGTGCTGCTGGACGAACAATCCCGAGCGGATTGGCAGTCGTTGTCGGCCGCCCAGGCCTGCTGGGTGCCCCTGAAAGATCGCCGTGGCGAGATGTTCGGCGGGCTCTGGTTGGCCCGCGAGCAATCGTTCAACGAGGCTGAACTGGCCCTGCTGGTCCAGCTCGGTGAAACCTATGCCCACGCTTGGCTGGCCTTGCAGCCGCGCAAGCCCTGGCGCCTGCGCTGGCCGAAGAAGAAGTTGCTGGCCATTGCCGGTGGCCTCTGCCTGCTGCTCCTGGTGCCAGTGCGCCAGTCTGTGCTGGCTCCCGCCGAAGTGGTGCCCCTGGGCGGCCGCGTGGTGGCTGCCCCGCTGGACGGCGTAATTGCCGAGATCCTGGTCAAGCCAAACCAGAGCGTGGCCGCCGGCGACCTGCTGGTGCGCTTTGACGCCACCAGCCTCAAGGCCCAGGCGGATGTCGCCGAGCGTACCTTGGGGGTGGCTGAGGCCGAGCTAAAGGCCAACATCCAACGCGCTTTTGCCGACGCCGAATCCAGCTCACGTATCGACCTGCTGGCCGCGCGGGTGGAACAGAAGCGTGCCGAGCGCGATTACGCCCGCCAACTGCTGGCCCGTAGTGAGGTGCGTGCCGAGCGTGCCGGTATTGCCGTGTTCGCCGATGCAGAGCGCCTCACTGGCAAACCGGTACAGACCGGCGAGCGTTTGATGCAGATCGCCGACCCACGCCAGGCCGAACTGCGTATCGAGTTGCCCGTAGGGGATGCCATCGCCCTGCAGCCTGGCGCCGAGGTGGCGCTTTTTCTCGACAGCGATCCGCTGAACCGCCACGGTGCGCGCCTGGAACGGGCGGCCTATGAAGCCCAGGCCACCGCCGCCGGGCAACTGGCCTACCGCCTGGACGCTGCCTTCCTGGAAACGCCGCCCCGCATCGGTCTGCGCGGCACCGCCAAGCTCTTCGGTGACCGCGCGCCGTTGGCGTATTACCTGCTGCGCCGGCCGCTCGCCGCACTGCGCCAGAGTCTGGGCTTCTGATGCTGCCCGCACTGCGTCCCGACCTGCAGCTGTCACCGGCCGCGCCAGCGCTCGACGGTGCGCCCCAGTGGACACTGGCCGACCCACTGAGCGGACGGTACTTCAAGCTCGGCGCCGCCGCCGTGCGCCTGCTGCGTCATTGGGCGCTGGGCGATCCGCAGCAGGTGCTGGAGGCCGCCAATACCGAACCCGGCCTGCCTCTGGGAAAGGAGGAGGTCGAGGAATTGCTGCGTTTCCTCGGCAACCACGATCTGATCACTGGCCTGGATGACGCGCAGCGGGCCAGCTACGCCGTGAAGGCCACGTCAGTGCGCCAAAGCCCGTGGAAGAAGGTGCTGCACCAGTACCTGTTCTTCCGCATCCCACTGTGGCGGCCCGACGCCTTCCTCAACCGCGCCTGGCCCGTACTCGAGCGCAACGGCCATTGGCTGCTGCGCTGGGGGCTGCCGCTGGTGTTCGCCCTCGGCCTGTTCCTGGTGGCGCGGGACTGGCAGCGCTTTATTGCCACCTTCCCGCATTTGTTCAGCCTCGGCGGCGCCCTGGCTTTTGGTGTCGCAGTGACCTTCGCCAAGCTCTGCCACGAGTTCGGCCATGCCTTCATGGCCAAGCGTGCCGGCTGTCGGGTGCAAAGCATGGGCCTGGCGTTCATGGTGCTGCTGCCGATGTTCTACACCGACGTGAGCGACGCCTGGCGGGTCAATGACCGCCGCTCGCGGCTGCTGATCGGCGCTGGCGGCGTGCTCGCCGAGCTGGTGCTGGCCGTGCTCGCACTGCTGGCCTGGTCGCTGCTGCCGGACGGGCCGGCGCGCACGTCGGCCTTCATGCTGGCAAGTGCCACCTGGATCACCACGGTGATAATCAACCTCAACCCGTTCATGCGCTTCGATGGCTACTTCCTGCTCAGCGACCTCTGGGGCGTGGAAAACCTCCAGGCGAGGGCCTTCGCCCTGTGCCGCTGGCGTCTGCGCGAAGCGCTGTTCGGTTACGGCGAGCCCATGCCCGAACCCTGGCAGCCGGCCATGGCGCGGCGCCTGATTGTCTGGGGCTACGGCTCGTGGCTGTGGCGCGCGGTGTTGTTCTTCGGGATAGCCCTGGCGGTCTACCACCTGTTCTTCAAGGTGCTGGGCATCTTCCTGATGCTGGTGGAACTGGTCTGGTTCATCGGCCTGCCGATCTGGCGCGAGCTGGGCGAATGGTGGCAACGCCGCGCCCAGGCCGAACCTCGCAAGGTCGTGCTGACCGGGTTTGGGCTTGCGGTGCTGCTGGCATTGCTGGCGATGCCCTGGCGCGCTTCGGTGGAAGTGCCAGCGCTGCTGGAAGCCGCCCGCGCTACCACCCTGCACGCACCGGTGGCCGCGCGGCTGAAGGCGCTGCATGTGAAGGATGGCCAGGCGGTGGAAGCGGGCGAACTGTTGCTGGAACTGGAATCCCCGGACCTGGACGCCCGGCAGTCCATCGTTCGTCGCGAGATAGAGATTCTCCAACTGCAGCTGCGCCGTCAGGCCGGGCGCAGCGAGACAGCCGCCGACGCCGGTATTATCGAGCAGCAGCTGGCCGAAGCCGTGGCTGAGTACCGTGGCCTGGCCGCCCAGCGTGAGCGCTTGCAACTGCGCGCGCCCCAGACCGGGGTGGTGCGCGACCTGCTGCGTGACCTGATCCCCGGCCGCTGGCTCAACCCCGGCGAAACCCTGGTGCGCGTGGTGGAGCCTGGTCTGCGCCTGCGCGGCTACCTGGCCGAAGAAGAACTCTGGCGGGTGGCGCCCGGTGCCGAAGGGCGCTTCATCGCCGACGACCCCGCGCGCCCGGCTCTGCCGGTACGGCTGGACGAGGTGGATGCCACCGGCATTGCCTATCTGGAGCTGGAGGCCCTGAGTTCCGATCACCACGGCCCCATTGCCGTGCGCCGTGACGCCCAGCAGCGCGCCGAGCCGGTACAGGCCCAGTACGGCGTGCGCCTGAGTCTGCTGGACGACGACATCCACCCGGCCCAGCCCTTGCGTGGCGTGGTCGTGCTGGATGGGGAAGGGCAGTCGCTGCTGGGCGCCGCCTGGCGAAAACTGGCGGCGTTGGGCGTGAGGGAAAGCGGTTTCTGATCTCCAAGGAGCAAGGACGGTTCCATGCCAATCCCCCCATTGCCGATCTGCTCGCGCCTGCCGCTGAGGTTCGCGCTGGCCCCCCTGCTGGAAGCCCTGGCGCGTATCGAGGCCGAGGCATGGCAGAGCCACTTCAACACCGGCTACTACGAAGGCGACTGGAGTGGCGTCGCACTGATTACCCCCGAGGACTCGCTCTTGCCGCTGGCGCCAGGGCAGGGCTCGCCTATCCGCAGCACCTGGTGGCAGCGCGAGGCGGCCTGGAATGAGCTGCTCGGAGCCTTCCACACCACCGTGCGCAGTGCGCGCCTGCTCCGCCTGGGCCCGGGGTCGCGAATCCATGAGCATCGCGACCTGGATCTGGGCCAGTCCGGTAGTGACGTGCGCCTGCACGTACCCTTGCTGAGCCCGGTCGGCGTGGAGTTCCTCGTCGATGGCCTGCAGGTGCCCATGCAACCTGGCGAGTGCTGGTTCCTCGACCTGTCACGCCCGCATCGGGTGGACAACCCAGGGCCGGGGGAGCGCATCCATATGGTGCTGGACTGCCAACCCAATGACTGGATGGTTGCTGCCATCGACCAGGGGCTGCCCACCACTCCCACGCTGCAACAGAGTAGGGCGGGGCAGGACTTTGCACGATTCCGCCAGTTGGTGGAGCAGGACGCGAGCCTTGCCCAGCGACTGCGGTCGTTGACTGAGGTTCGCGACTTCTTACGGGAAGCCGTCGAACTGGCTGCCGCGCGCGGCCTGCACTTTTCCGAGGCGGACGTCCGTGCCGCCATGCGCCTGGGCAAGCAGGCGTGGAGCGAGCAATGGAAAGCATGAATTCACACGGCGATCTTCACGGCTGGCTGCCCGTCCGCGCCTGGCAACGCGACGGCGAATGGCGCCTGGACTGGTGCTGGTTCGGCGAGCAGCGGCTCACTCGACCGTTCTTTCGTGACGACGTTGACCTGGCCCTGCGCCTGCCGTTCAACCAGGCCTTCCGCCGCGAAACGGGATTGGATGCGCTGCTGGAGTGGCACGTCTCCAGCCCGGGGCTTGCGCCGAGTGCCCTGATCTTTCATGCCTCCCGCTGCGGCTCGACCCTGATGGCCCAGATGCTGGCAAGCCTTGAGCGGCATGTCGTGCTGTCCGAACCGCCACCGCTGGATAGCCTGTTGCGCGCGCATTTCCACGATCCCGCCGTGGCGTCGCAGCAGCCGACGTGGGTCGCAGCACTGATGTCGGCCTATGGCCAGCGCCGTAGCGGGGGCGAGCAGCGTCTGATGGTCAAGCTGGATGCCTGGAACGTGTTCGAAGCGCCGCTGCTACAAGGCCTCTACCGGAATACGCCGCGCATCTTTCTGTACCGCGATCCGCTGGAAATCGTCGTTTCCCAACTGCGCCAGCCCGGCATGCATCGGGTGCCGGGCATGCTGGGGCCATCGGCCCTGGATTTCGCCGGGGAGGACATCGCAGCCATGTCGCCGCTGGAGTACACCAGCCGCACGATCGGACGCATTCTCCAGCAAGGGCTTGAACTGTGTTTGGACCACGGAGGCATACCGGTGAATTACAGCGAACTGCCCGATGCGCTCTGGGGGCGACTGGCTCCCGTGTTTGGCCTGGACGAAGCCGATACGCCGACGCTACGAGATATTGCGGCATTCGATGCCAAGCAGCCTGCCATGTGGTTCAGCGCCGACAGCCAGCGCAAGCGTGATGAGGCCAGCGGCGAAGTGCGCGCGGCCGTGGAACGTTGGGCGGACGATTCGTACGAAGGATTGGAGCGCTTACGCCGCATAGAGCGGACATGTCCGACAGGCTTTGGTGATTAGTCGTATTGATTATTAACTGAACGGTGGCTATTGGCCGGCAGGTTCAGCTAATCTCTCGCTGTTGAGGTCGCGTGATATCAGAACAATAGGATGCCTACTCTCCCAGGCGGGGAGGTCAGCAAGGACGCACGACACCATGGCAACTCTCGAGTTGAACCTTCGCCCCATTGCAGAAGCCGACGTGGTTTTCCTGCGGCAGCTTTACGCGACCACCCGTGCTGATGAAATGGCCTCCACCGGCTGGAGCCAGCCGGCCATCGACGCCTTCCTCGCTCAACAATTCGAAGCCCAGCACCGCTATTACCAGGAGCATTACCACGATGCGCAGTTCTCGCTGATCTGCCATCTGGGCCAGGCCATCGGCCGGCTGTATGTCTTCCGTGGTCCAAACACTCTCAATCTGATCGATTTCGCCCTTTTGCCCGAATGGCGCGGGCAAGGCATCGGCACGCGCTATCTACAGGCGCTGACCAACGAGGCGGATGAAGCCGGCAAGGCGATCCGCCTGTTCGTCGAGCCTGGTAATCCGGCTACGCGCCTGTACAGCCGTTTCGGCTTCGTCGTCACGGGCAATAACCGCGTGTATCTGCAGATGCAGCGCAGCGCCAGGACTTCACTCGCACAGGAAGCATCCGCATGAGCCTGATCCCGACTCGCCAGGATTTCGAACAGCAGCTTCATCAGCCATGGCAGCTGAGCTGGGAGAGCGGCGAAGGTGTCGCCGTGACGTTGATCGAGGTCAGCGAGGGCCAGGCGATGAACTCGCGCCATGAATGCTACAGCGCCATCTTCGCGCAGCCGGTTGGCATCCAGATGCCACAACACAGCTATCGGTTGCGTAGCCCCAGCAACGCCGAATGGACGGTGATGCTGAGCCCCATCGGGCCGGATGAGGACGGCGAGCATCATTTGTTGCAGGCGGTGTTCCACTGCCGCAAGCCCCTGTAGGGCGGTCCGGATTCAAGAGTTGTCCGCGCATCGATGCGCACCCTGCCGCCTGGGCGGCATCAACAAGGAGCAACAGCAATGAGTGATCCCTTCCTCGGCGAAATTCGTATGGTCGGCTTCAACTTCGCCCCCCGTGGGTGGGCCTTATGCCAGGGCCAAGTGATGTCCATCGCGCAGAATTCCGCCCTGTTCTCGCTGCTCGGCACCATGTACGGCGGCAATGGCCAGGTCACCTTCGGCCTGCCGGACTATCGTGGTCGCAGCCCGGTGGGACAGGGGCAAGGCCCGGGCCTGAGCCCGATCGATATCGGTGAGGTGAGCGGCACGGAGAACGTGACCATTCTCTCCAACCAGATGCCGGCCCACACCCACACCGCGACGCCCGCCAGCAACTCCATCAGCGCGTCCGGTCAGGCCTCCATTCCTGCTGCGACCACCGGTACCACTCAGGCCAATCCAGGTCCGACCACTGTCCTGGGCCCGATCGCGGCTGCTGGCCGTGCTGGCAGTCTGTACGCCACCGGTACCCCGGATACCACCCTGGCACCGTTCAATGTCAGCGTGCTGGGCGACATGCCGGGCATCACCATCGGCCTTGCCGGTGGCAGCCAGCCCCTGGCGATCCGCAACCCGTTCCTGGGCACCAACTTCGTAATCGCGCTCGAGGGTATCTTCCCGTCGCGCAACTGACGCCGGCCCCGCGCTGGCGGATGACTGGAGTCGTAACAGTACAGAGGGGGCAGGCGAGACTCGTCTTCCCCCTCGTTGAATGGCAGTAGGAGGTGTTCCATGTGGTGGAAGAAGACTGCTCGCGAGCAAGTGGCCGTTCAGCCGGCTCGCTCGGCGCTTGCCTTGGCGCTCGAAGCTCGAATGATGTTCGACGGCGCAGTCGCTGCCACCGCAGTGGAAGCGGCGGATGCCGCACCTGCTGCTGATGCCTCCGGTGACCAGGGTGGGCAGGCGGATGCTACCCAACACGACAGTGCAAGCGAGAACCTGGCCGCGACGCCCTCGGGCACCTCCGACAATCGCCAGGAAGTGGTCTTTGTCGACAGCAATGTCAGGAATTACCAACAGCTCGTCAGCGGCCTGAAACCGGGCACCGAAGTCGTGGTGCTGGATGCGAACAAGGACGGGCTGCAGCAGATTGCTGACTACCTCGACGGTCGCAGCGGCATCGATGCCATTCACATCCTTAGTCACGGCGATGTGGGCAAGATCCAGCTGGGTAACGACTGGCTGGGCAGTGGCGATCTAGCCGCTCGTAGCGAGTTGCTCGATGCCATTGGCCGATCCCTCGACAAGGATGGTGACATCCTGGTCTATGGCTGCCGAGTGGGAGACGGCGGCGCGGGCAACGACTTTGTCCAGACCCTGGCCAACGCAACTGGCGCGGATGTCGCCGCCTCTAACGACATGACCGGCGCGGCAGGATTGGGCGGTGATTGGACCCTGGAGCGAAGCCAGGGCACCGTTGAAACCATCGCGTTGCTTGGTCTGGAGACCTACAACGGGCTGCTGGCAACGCCCGCGGACCAGAATTTCGACGCGCTTCCTCTTGCGGGCCAGGGGAGCAATAGCGTCACGATCGGCGGTGTCACCTACTTCAACAACGACAGCGTTCCCATCTCGATCGTCAATGACGGTTTCATCGCGGGCGGCACTGACCATGTCCTCGCATACAGAAGCACGGGCCCCAATACCTCTACGGAAGTCGGATTCAAGACCCAGGATGGGTCGGAATTCAAACTGAACGGGTTTGTCGTGGACCGTGGTTTTGGTCTGGACAACTCGTTCACTATCACCGCCTATCGGAATGGTGTGCTGATCGATACCAAAGTTGTCGATGTGTCGGCGGGCACCGCGACCTTCAACGTCAGCGGCGACAGCAAATGGGAGTACATCGACGAAGTCAGGATCACCGGAGCCGACCTTGACGTCGATATCGATGACATTGACTTCACCGATCCCGTCATCCCCGATACCACGCCGCCAACGGTGACGTCCGTCAGTTCCAGTACGGCCAATGGCACTTACAAAGCGGGAGACGTGATCTCCGTCACCGTGACCTTCAGCGAGGTGGTCACGGTCACCGGCACGCCCCAGCTCACCCTGGAAACTGGCGCCATCGATCGAGTCATCAACTACAGCAGTGGTTCCGGGTCCAACACCCTGACCTTCAATTACACGGTACAGGCGGGTGATACCAACGCCGATCTGGACTATCTCAGCACCGGCTCCCTGGCCCTCAACGGCGGCACTATTCGTGATGCCGCCGCCAACAATGCCACCCTGACACTGGCGTCACCGGGCGCTGCCGGCTCGCTAGGCGCCAACAAGAACATCGTGATCGACTCGGCGCCGAACATCAGCAACGTCAATGGTGAAAGCGTCGCCTGGGCTGGGGTCGGCAACACGGTCACGCTGGATTCGGGCAGCAACGCTGTCGTCAGCGATATCGAGAAGGGCGCGCTCAATAGCGGCAACGGCAACTGGGCGGGCGCAAGCCTGACCGTGCAGCGCTCGGGTACAGCCGTTACTACGGATACCTTTGACTTCAACACCTCGGGTGCGTTGTTCACTGTCAGCGGCAGCAACCTGCAGTCCGGCGGCCAGACCTTCGCCACCTTCACCTCCGCTGGCGGCGTGCTGACAATCACTTTCACCAGCAGCGGCACCACTGCCACGACCGCCCTGATCAACAACGTGGCACAGCGCGTTACCTATAGAAGCGATACGCCAGCTGGCGACGCCACCATCCAGTACGCCCTGAGCGATGGCACCTCCAGTACCACGGCCGATGTCACGGTCACCAGCGACACCATCTACGTCACCAACACCAGTGATACCGCCACCATCGGCGCCAGCGATGGCGTGGGCCTGCGTGAGGCGGTAGCCATCGCGGCGGCTGATGCAACGGGTACGCAGACCATCATTCTCGGCAGCGGCGTGGCGGGCCAGACCATCACGCTTGGCAGTGGCCTGAGCCTGGGCGAGAGCCTGAGCTTCAATGGCGATTCGGCCGCCGGGCTGACCATTGCTGGCAGCACCATCACCCTGGGCGGCGGCACCACCACAGGTTTCACCAACGCCAGTGGCAGCGTCACTCTCAACAGCACCCTGGCAGGCACTGGCGCATTGGCCAAGTCCGGCGCGGGTACGTTGACGCTCGGCTCCACCAGCAACAACGGTGGCTGGTCCGGTGCCCTGTCGGTGACCGGCGGTACCCTCAATGCCGATACCGGCTCGCGCTTGTCGAGTGGGAACCTGACCCTGGACGGCGGCACCCTGGCCATGACCGTGACGGGCGCGGCAGGGACGACCACCACCGTCGCCAACGCGGTTACCTTGGGAGCGGGCGGCGGCACGATCAGCGTCGGCGGTGACTTCGACACCAATATCGCCAACTTCAGCGGCGTGATTTCCGGTTCCGGTAGCTTGACCAAGACCGCGACGGCCATCCTGCAGCTCAGCGGTAGCAACAGCTACGCCGGGACGAGCACCGTCAATGCGGGCACTCTGTCTATCAGTGGCGATGGCAATCTGGGAAGCGGCGGCGTCGTCCTGAACAACGCCGCCACGCTAGCGATCACGGGCCCCACTACCATCGACAACGCCACCACTCTCAATGGCTTCGCCACCGTCCGCAACAGCGGAGCAGTAACGCTGGCTGGCGCAATCAGCGGTGGCGGTGACTTGAATAAATTCGGTGGCGGTACGCTGACTTTGACGGGAACCAACAGCTACCTGGGCTCCACAACGGTGAGTTTGGGCACCCTGAGTATTGCCGGTGATGCCAACCTGGGCAGTGGTGTGGTGAACCTGAACAGCGGCGGGGCGCTGACGGTGACCGGTGCGACCACCATCGATAACAACATTGTCCTGGGAGACAATATCTCGTTCACCAACACCAGCGCGGTCACCGTGTCGGGTGTGATCAGCGGCGGTGACAATTTCAGCAAGTTCGGGGCGGGCACCCTGACGCTCAGTGGCACAAACACTTACACCGGCACTACCGAAGTGAGAGCTGGCACCCTGAGCATTACTGGTGACCAGAACCTGGGCAGCGGCGCCGTGAGCTTCCTCAGCGGGACCGCCCTGAGCATCACGGGCAACACCACGATCGACAACGCCATCGGCCTGGCCGGTACGGCCAGCCTGGCCACCAGTGCAGCGGCCACCCTCTCCGGCGTCATCAGCGGCTCGGGCGGCCTGACCAAGACGGGCACCGGCACACTGACCCTGTCGGGAACCAATAACTACACCGGTGCCACGACGGTGTCGGCGGGCACGCTTGCCGTGAATGGCAGCACCACCAGCGCCACCACCGTAGCCAGCGGCGGAACCCTGGCCGGCAGTGGCACCCTGGGCGGTGCCGTGACCATTCAGAGCGGCGGCATTTTATCTCCCGGCAATTCCGGCGCAGGCGCGTTGACCATCAACGGCAACCTGGGCATGGCCACCGGCAGCACCCTGGCAGTGGATATCAACGGCACCGCTGCCGGTACCGGCTTCGATCAGTTGGTGGTCACTGGCACGGTGGATGTTTCCGGCGCGACCTTGGCTGTCAATCACGGCTATGCATCTGGCAACGGCGACACCTACACCATCATCTCCAACGATGCCGCCGATGCCGTCACCGGTACCTTCAGCGGCCTGGCCGAGGGCGCTACCACCACCGCAGGTGGCAACAACACGGTGCTGACCGCCAGCTACATCGGCGGCACCGGGAACGACTTCACCCTGACCGCGCCGATCAACGCAGCGCCTGTTGTCGGCAGCCTCAACGGCGACAGCATCACCTTCACCCAGGGCAGCGGCACCGTCCTGCTCGACGGCGGCAGCAACGCCACCGTCATCGACTCCGATTCGCCCGATTTCGATGGCGGCAACGTGACCGTGTCCATCGTCACCAACGGCGTAGCCGGCGAGGATGCGCTTGGCATTCGCAACCAGGGCACCGGCGCGGGGCAGATCGGCGTCTCCGGCAGCAACGTGACGTACCAAGGGACCATCATCGGCAGCCTCACCGGCGGCAGCGCAGGGGCCGATCTGGTCATCAGCCTGAACAGCTCGGCCGATGCAGTAGCCGTCCAGGCGTTGATTCGCAACCTCAGCTACAACAACACCAACGCCACCAACGGCATTGGCCAGGCCGACCGCACGGTCCGCATCACCGTCAATGACGGCGATGGCGCTACGTCCAGCAATGCCGATGTAACGGTTGCCGTGGTCGAGACCGTCGCGCCGGCTACCGTCAGCATCGTGGTTGCCGACACAGCACTGAGCGCTGGCGAAACCAGCACCGTCACCATCTCCTTCAGCGAAGCGGTGACGGGCCTCACCACCGCTGACTTCACCGTGGCCAACGGTGTACTCAGCAACCTCAGCACCTCGGACGGCGGCATCACCTGGACCGCCACCCTGACGCCGGATAGCAATGTCCAGGATGCCGGCAACCTGATCACCCTGGACAACACCGGCTACACCGACCAGGCCGGCAATGCTGGTGTCGGCACCACCGATTCCAACAACTACGCCATCGACACCCAGCGCCCAACAGCCACCATCGTGGTGGCCGACACTGCATTGAAGGCCGGCGAAACCAGCACCGTCACCATCACCTTCAGCGAAGCGGTGAACGGCCTCACCGCCGGCGACTTCACTGTCGCCAATGGCGCGCTCAGCAGCCTGAGCTCGTCCAATGGCGGCATCACCTGGACCGCCACCCTGACGCCGGATAGCAATGTCCAGGATGCCGGCAACCTGATCACCCTGAACAACACCAGTTACACCGACCAGGCCGGCAACACGGGTTCCGGCACCACCGATTCCAACAATTACGCCATCGACACCCAGCGTCCAAACGCCACCATAGTCGTGACCGACACCTCGCTGATTGTTGGAGAAACCACCACCGTCACCATCACCTTCAACGAAGCGGTGACGGGGCTGGACCTGGCCGATTTCACCGTCGCCAATGGCAGCCTGAGCAACCTTTCGAGCGCGGATGGTGGCACCACCTGGACCGCCACCCTGACCCCGAGTGCCAGCGTCGAAGACAGCGGCAATCTCATCAGCCTGGACAACACCGGTGTGATCGACGCCGCTGGCAATACCGGCTCCGGCAGCACCGACTCCAACAACTATGCCGTCGATACCCAGGCTCCGTTGAATGCAGTGCCGGGCGCGCAGGTCACCAACACCGTGACGCCGATCGTGTTCAGCAGTGGTAACGGCAATGCCCTGACCGTGACCGAGGGTGGCAACCTGACGACCGTCGTCTCGGTGGCCAGCGGCACCCTCAGTGCCACCACCGGTGGCGGCGCGATCGTCAGCAACAACGGCACCGGCAGCGTGACCATCAGCGGCACGGCAGCAGAAATCAACGCCGCGCTGGAAGGGTTGGTCTACACCCCGGCAGCGGCCGGTGGTACCAGCATCAGCATCCAGTCTACCGATGCCGCCGGCAACACCGACAGCGACAGCGTTGCCGTGACAGTGAACAACAGCACCCTGCTGGTGACGTCCAACCTCGATACCGGCGATGACCAGAGTGCGTCCAGCAACATGGCGGCCGATCAGGCTGACGGCGGCGGCCTGAGCATTCGCGAAGCGCTCTTCTGGGCGCGCGGGGGCGACACCATCACTTTCGACCTGAATGGCGCGCTGGCCGGCAACCAGGGCGGCACTATCGTCCTTGGCGGCAGCCAGCTCGACATCAGCTACAGCAACCTGCGCCTGGACGGTGACCTGAACGATGACGGCGTCGCCGACGTGACCCTCTCCGCCAACGGCGCCAGTCGGGTGATGCACGTCGGCAACAGCCTTACCGGCGTCGAGATTTCCGGCCTGGTGCTGACACAGGGCAGTACGGGTGGGGGAGGCGCTGGTCTCAATATCGGCATTGGCTCCAGCGTGACCCTTCGTGATTCGGTAGTCAGCAACAGCGCCGACAGTGGCCTCGGCGGTGGTGGCATTTATGGAAGTGGCGCGAACCTGACGATGGTCAACAGCACCGTCAGCGGCAATACCAGCAATAATTTCGGCGGCGGTATTCGTGTGGTGGGGTCTGGCGGCACGCTGACGATGCTCAACAGCACCGTCACCGGCAACACCACCACCGGCGCTGGCGCACACGGCGGTGGCCTCCAGTTCGGCGGCACTGGCGGTTTGACGATCATCAACAGCACCTTCAGCGGCAACGCCGCCCTTGGCGCCGGCTCGCTGGGGGGCGGTATCCGTGTCACCAGTGGTACGTCCTTCATCTACAACACCACCGTGGTCGGCAACGCCGCGTCCGGCAGCGGTGGCGGTATCCACGCCAATGGCATCGATACCCTGATCAACACCGTGGTCGCCGGCAACACCTCCGGTGCCGGCGCCGCCGCGGCAATTGGCGGTTCGCCGCTGGCTACGGGCGGCATCGCAGATGACGTGGCCTCGACAGTCGAGGCAGCCACCAACAGCTATTTCGGCAGCAACGTCAGCATCACTACTGCCAGCGGTGTACTGAACAACCAGGGCACCGCCAACCTGCTGCTGGGCAACCTTGCCAATAACGGCGGATCGGTGCAGACCCACAAGCCCCAGGCGGGCAGTGCTTTGCTCGACGCTGGCAGCAATGCCGGCCTGCCGCTCGACACCTATGACCTGGATAACGATGGCAATACCACCGAGGTGCTGCCGCTCGACGCCATAGGCAACGTGCGGGCCACCGGCAGCGCCGTCGATATTGGTGCAGTGGAAGCCAATGCACCGCCGGTGCTGGGCAACGTAAATGGTGGCGGCAGCTACACCGAGGGTGGTGCGGCCATCGTGATCGATGCCGATGCCAGCGTGTCCGATGCAGACCTGGACCTGCTGGGCGGCGGCAGCGGCAACTACGACGGTGCCTCCCTGGTCGTGGTGCGCAATGGCGGCGCCAATGCCAGCGACCTGTTCGGCTTCCTCGATGGCAACGGCATTACCCTGGTGGGCAGCAATCTGGTCAAGAACGGCCAGGTGATCGGCAGCTTCGACACCAGCACGAGCGGCCAACTGACCCTGACCTTCACCGACGCCAACGGCCAGATTCCGACCACGGCGGACGTGAACCACATCCTCCAGCAGCTGACCTACGCCAGTAGCACCAATGACCCGGCCGCTAGCATTACCTTGAGCTGGGCCTTCACCGACGAACTGGGCGCCACCACTGCAGGCAGCACTCTCGTCAACATTGTCGCGGTCAACAACGCACCAACGGCCACCGCCACCGGTGGCAACCCCACCTTCACCGAGAATGGCGCCGCCGTCGATCTGTTCAGTGGCATCAGCGTCGGCACGGTCGAAACGGGTCAGACCATCACCGGCCTGACCCTGACCGTCAGCAACCTCGCCAACGGCACCAGCGATATCCTGAGCATCGACGGTACCGACGTCCTGCTGATCAACGGCGCCAGTGGCACTACCGCCAGTAATGGCATCGGCTACAGCGTCAGCCTGGTGGGCGGCATCGCCACCATCACCCTGACCCATGCCGGCCTGAGCACTGCAAGTGCGCAGGGCATGATTGATGGCATGACCTATCGCAACAGCAGCGAGGCGCCTGCTGCCGGTAGCCGCGTGGTCGCCCTGGCCAGCATTCGTGACAGCGGCGGCACCAGCAATGGCGGGGTGGACACCAGCAGCCTCGCGATTGCGGCCACCGTGAACGTGGTGGCGGTCAACGATGCACCGGTCATCACTGCACCGGGCTCCATCGGCGTCACCGAAGATGTTGCCCAGGCCCTGACCGGCATCTCCTTCAGCGATGTGGATGCCAGCACTGGCAGCGTCACCGTGACCTTCAGCGTGGCCAGCGGCAGCCTGGGCGCCATCAGCGGCAGCGGCGTGACCGTGGCCGGTTCCGGCAGCGGTACCCTGACCCTCGCGGGCAGCATCAGCGATATCAATGCCTTCATCGCCGCCAACGGTGTGAGCTTCACCGCCGCAGCCAATGCCACGGCCAACGTGACGCTGACCGTCAGCATCGACGATGGCGGCAATACGGGTGCCGATCCAGGTAACTCCGGCACCGGTACCTCCGAAGCCTCCAGCACCACCGTCACCCTGGCGGTAAGTGCGGTGAACGATGCACCGGTCAACAGCCTGCCAGTGGGGCAGGGCGTCAACCAGGATGCGAACCTGGTGTTCAACGCCGGCAATGGCAACCTGATCAGCATCAGCGATGTGGACGTCGGAGGTGGCCTGCTGGAGATCACGCTCACCGCCAGCAACGGCCTGATTTCCCTGAGCGGTATCACGGGTCTCAGCTTCACCAGCGGCGATGGCACTGGCGACGGCAGCATGACCTTTACCGGCACATTGGCGGACATCAACAACGCCCTTAACGGCCTGACCTTCAGCCCGACCGCTGGCTACAACGGGCCGGCCAGTATCCAGATCAGCACCGGCGATATGGGGGGCACGGGCAGCGGTGGCGCCCAGGCCGACATCGACACCCTCGCCATTACCGTCAACCCGATCAACCCCGTGATCACCAACATCGGCGTCAGCAACCCGGATGGCGGCTACAAAGTGGGCGACGCGATCACCATCACCGTTACCTTTGATCAGTCGGTGATCGTTGACACGTCCGGCGGCGTGCCCGCGCTGCTGCTGGAGACCGGGCTGATCGATCGCAACGCGACGTACCTGTCCGGTTCGGGCACCAATACCCTGACCTTCAGCTACACCGTGCAGGCGGGTGACCTCAGCGCCGACCTGGATTACCAGTCCACCGGTGCCCTGGCACTCAACGGTGGCAGCATCCGCAATGCGGGCAACGCCAGCGCCATCCTGACGCTGCCGACCGCTGGCAGCGCCGACTCCATCGCTGGGCAGCACGGCATCGTCATCGACGGTGTGGTGCCGCAAGTCACCAGCGTCGCCGTGCCGGCCAATGGCACCTACGTGGCCGGGCAGAACCTGGACTTCACCGTCAACCTCAGCGAAGCGGTGACCGTCGACACCACTGGCGGCACGCCGCGCATCGCCATCACCCTGGACGGCGGCGGTACGGTGTTCGCCGACTACCTGAGCGGTTCTGGTACTACGGCGCTGGTGTTCCGCCTGACTGTCGCCAGCGGCCAGCTCGATACCAATGGCATCAGCGTCGGCGGCGCCATTCAGGCCAATGGCGGCACCCTGCGCGATGGCGTGGGTAACGACGCCAACACCAGCCTCAACAACGTCGCCAGCACCATGGGTGTGCGGGTAGATGCCGTAGTGCCGGTGGTGGGCAGCGTCAGCGTGCCGGTGGGCATTCCCTACAATGCTGGCGATACCCTGACCTTCGTGGTCAATGCCAGCGAAGCGGTGATCGTCAATGGCGTCCCGCGCCTGTCCCTGGATATCGGTGGTACCACGGTCTTCGCCAACTACGTGGCCGGTTCCGGTACCAGCACCCTGGTGTTCCAGTACACGATCCAGGCGGGCGACAACGACGCCAACGGCATCGCCGTGACCGGTCTCGCCAGTAATGGCGGCAGCCTGCTGGACGCCGCTGGCAACGCCATGACGTTGACGCTGAACAGTATTGGCGACACCAGTGGCGTGATCGTCGACACCGTCGCGCCCAACCCGAGCGGCATCGTCAGCGTCGATCCGTCGCCGATCAACGCCGGCAGCGTGCGCTACACCGTGACCTTCAGCGAAGACGTCAGTGGTGTGGACCTCGGCGACTTCACCCTGGTGACCACCGGCAGCGCAGGCGGTAGCCTGACCGGCCTGGTGCAGATCGACGCCCGCACCTATCAGCTCACTGTCAGCGGCGTGAGCGGCACCGGTACCCTGGGGCTCAACCTCAACGGTTCCGGTACCGGCATCGTCGACGTTGCCGGCAACGCCCTCAGCGGCGGCCTGACCGGCGCGGTGTACAGCGTCGACCGCGATGGACCCACCGTCACCGGCGTCAGCGTGCCGGTCGGCGTGCATTACAACGCCGGCGACACCCTGACCTTCGTGGTCAACGCCAGTGAAGCGGTCATCGTCAACGGCGTACCGCGCCTGGCCATCGACATGGGCGGCACCACCGTGTTCGCCGATTACGTGGCGGGCTCGGGCAGCAGCACACTGGTGTTCCAGTACGCCGTCCGCGCGGGCGACAACGACGCCGACGGCATCGCCGTCACGGGCCTGGTGGCCAATGGCGCGACCCTGCGTGATGCCATCGGCAACTCGATGAACCTGACGCTGAACGGCGTCGGCAACACCCGCGGTGTGATCGTCGATACCACGGCGCCGAACGCCAGCGCGACAGTCACGCCGCTGCCCACACCCGGCAGCGTGCAGTACACCGTGACCTTCGACGAGAACATCAGCGGTATCGACCTCGGCGACTTCAAGCTGGTGACCACCGGCAATGTCACCGGCACCCTGCAATCGCTGGTACAGGTGGATAGCCGTACTTTCCTGGTCACCGTCAGCAACGTTGCAGGTGCTGGCACTCTCAGCCTCGGCCTGAACGCCACCGGCACGCTGATCACCGATACCGCAGGCAACGCCATGCTCAGCGGGCTCCCGGCGCAGACCTACAGCGTTCCGCAGAACGATGGCGATCCGGAGTTTCGTCACAACCCGCCGGTCATCGTGCCGCCGGAGCCGACGGTGCCGGTGGACACGGTATTGCCGAATCCGCCGCCGCCGCCGTTCACCTCGCCACTCATTCCGCCGCCGCTGTTTGAGCAGCCGACGCTGGGCAGCGGTATTCCGACCCTGGGCAATATCTTTATCAACCAGGGGGCCCTGGCGCCCAGCTTCATCGCCCAGGTATTCGGCAGCAGCGACGGCTTCGGCGATGGCTCCGGTTCGGGCTTCCTCGGCTTTGGCGGGGGCGATGGTGGTGTGTTCGGCAGCAGCAGCCTGTCGAGCTTCTTCGACAAGGATGTGCCGCAGGACTCCGAAGAAATGAAGCTGTTCGACGGCAAGCAATGGAAGGGCGGCTCCGGGGGGAGCGGCCAGGGCATCTTCGGGGCGCCCACGCTTGGCCAGCAGTTGCAGGACATCAAGGACAATGAGCAGCGTCAGGTCAGGGAACTGGCCATGGCACTGGGACAGATCCAGGTGGGTCGCCCGCAGGCTTAAGAACAACGAATTAGAAATCTGTAAGTGCCGTGTCTAGGGGGCGGCCCAAGGATGAGCAAAGCAGTGAAGCTTTTCACCGTAAGCGTACTGGCGCTGGCGGTCACCGGTTGTGCGGTGACCAGCCAGCCCATTGACCGTAACGTCAGCGAACAGCGCGCCCGCGCGGACCTGGCCACCATGTTCAAGGACCAGGAACCCCTCAGCGGGCCCCTGACCTTGCATGAGGCCATGGCCCGTGCGGTGAAGTACAACCTGGAGGCACGCCTCAAGGTGATGGAAGAAGCCCTGGCCAAGCGCCAGGTCGATCTGGCCAGCTTCGACATGCTGCCGCGCATGGCCATGGAAGCGGGCTACGCCGGGCGCAGCAACGTCAGCGCCTCCAGTAGCCAGAGCGTGCTGACCAACACCCAGTCGCTGGAGCCTTCCACCTCCCAGGACCGCGACCGTGGCGTGGCGGACCTGACCATGGTGTGGAACGTCCTCGACTTCGGCGTCAGCTACGTCAGCGCCAAGCAACAGGCTGACCAGCGCCTGATCGTCCAGGAGCGCCGCCGCAAGGTGGTCCACACCATCATCCAGGACGTGCGCTCGGCCTACTGGCGTGCTGTGGCGGCCGACCGCCTGCTGAAGCAGATCGACAGCTTGATGGCCCGCGTGGATGAAGCACGCAACAGCAGCCAGCGCATGAGCTCGGAGCGCATTGGCGATCCGGTGCAGGCCCTGAGCTACCAGCGCGCCCTGATCGAGGCCACGCGCCAGCTAGAAGAGCAGCGCCGCGCGCTGTCCCTGGCCAAGACGGAACTGGCCGCGCTGATCAACCTGCCGCTGAACACCGACTTCACCCTGGCCGCCACAGACGATTACCAGGTGCCGGAACTCAAGGTGGACATGAACCGCCTGGAAGAAGAAGCCCTGGCCAGCCGCCCGGAACTGCGCGAGCAGGATTACCAGGCGCGCATCAGCGCTGCCGAAACCCGCAAGGCCATGCTGCGCCTGCTGCCGGGCCTGGAGTTCTCCGCTGGCGGCCATTACGACAGCAACTCCTTCCTGGTGAACCAGAGCTGGGCCGACTACGGCGTGAAGGTCACCTGGAACCTGTTCAACGTCCTCTCCGGTCCGGCTGCCATTGACGTCGCCAAGGCTGGCGAGTCCGTCGCCGCTGCCCGTCGCCAGGCCATGTCCATGGCCGTGCTCGCGCAGCTCTACGTGGCGAACGCCAACTTCCACGAGGCGCAGCGGCAGTTCCAGACCAGCGAAGAACTGGCGAAGCTGGACGGGCAGATCGCCGAACAGCTGCGCAATCGCTACAAGACCCAGAGCATCGGCGAGCTGGACCTGATACAGGGCGAGCTGAACACCCTGCAGGCGCAGCTCAAGCGAGACCTGTCTTACGCCGAACTGCGCAACGCCTACGCCCAGCTGTTCGTCAGCGCAGGCGTCGACCCGCTGCCCGAGACGCTCCCGGACGACAAGCTCGCCACCATCGCCAATGCGCTGGAGAGCGGCGAGTCGCGTTGGGAGAGTGGGGAGATCGGTAAGTAGCTCGGAATATCGCAGGCAGCAGGGCTCATTCGCTGTCGGTAGGGTGGGCCAGGCGGCGCTTCGCCTGGGTCGATCTGCGTGGGCTAATGCCCACCCTACTGGGCTGCCTCACGCATCTCTGATGTGAGTCACCCCTCTACCGCGTGTGGGAGAGGGGTCGGGGGTGAGGGCCGCTCAGAACCACAGTCGAACACCCGCCACGAGGCGGGCTTCGTCATTGTCTTCACCTTCTTCGCGTGCGAAGTCGGCGGTGTTGCCGTAGTTGCGGTTCCAGGTCACGCCCACGTAAGGGGCGAACTGGGGAACGATCTCGTAGCGCAGACGCAGTCCCAGCTCGGTATTGGCCAGGCCAGAGCCGACGCCGCGCTCGTGGTCGTTGCGTCCGTAGAGGTTTACCTCCGCCAGGGGCTGCAGGATCAGCCGGTTGGTCAGCAGGATGTCGTACTCGGCCTCCAGGCGCATTGCGCTCTGGCTGCTTTCGCCGAGGTAGGCGGTGGCCTTCGTTTCCAGGCCATACACGGGCATGCCCTGTGCCCCGAATGCCGCCCAGGTTTGCGGCGAGCCGGGCTTGAAGTCCTGACGCACTCCGGCCACCAGCTCCCACCAGGGGCTCACGGCGCGGCCGTAGAGGGCCTGGACCTCGGCTTCCTCGGTAGTGCCGTTGCTGCGCTCGCCTTCCGAGCGCAGCCACAGCCGATTGATATCGCTGCCGATCCAAGCCGAGGCGTCCCAGCTCAGCACGCTGGCATCGTCGGCGTCCTGGTACTCCAGTTGGTCCATCAGGAAGTAGCTGTTGATCCCGCCGGCATGCATGGCGTGGGGCGGCAGGTCCGGGAAGGCTGCGGCACGGTCGGCGTCGGTCGGCACCGGGATGGGCGCGCGACTGCCATGGCCGCCGGGCTGTTTCTGCGGGTGCTCCATGGAACCGTGATTCATCTGCCCATGATTCATCTGGCTGTGATCCATGGCGCCGTGGTCCATCTGGCCATGCTGCATCTGGCCGTGATCCATGGTTTCGGCCGCCTGTGCACTGCCGGCCGAGCCAAGGGCCATGGCCAGGGCGAGCAGGGCAGGGCGCTTGAGGCTATCGATCATCTTTGCTGTCCGCCTTGGGTTTGGCGTCCTGGGCCGGATGCATGGCGCCGTGGCCCATCTTGCTGTGATCCATGTTCTGCATCTGGTTGTGGTCCATGCCCTGCATCTGGCCGTGATCCATCTGCCCGTGATCCATCTTCTGCATGTTGCCGACATGGGGTTTCTGGTGGTCGCCATGGTCGTTCTCACCGGCCCAGGCGGCCGGCGCCAGCAGGGCAAGGACCAGGGTGGCGACTGTGAGGGGCTGCATCGATTTGTTCATAGGTTTCTCCTTCATTCGATTACGCGGACTTCACGGAACATGCCCATGTCCATGTGGAATAACAGGTGGCAGTGGTACGCCCAGCGGCCCAGTGCATCGGCCGTGACGCGATAGCTGCGTCGTGTGCCGGGGGGCATGTCGATGGTGTGCTTGCGCACCTGGAAGTTGCCTTGCTCGTCCTCCAGGTCGCTCCACAGGCCGTGGAGGTGAATGGGGTGGGTCATCATGGTGTCGTTGACCAGGGTGATGCGCAGGCGATCGCCGTATGTCAGTAGCAGCGGCTCCGCGTCGGCGAAGGGGATGCCGTCGAACGACCAGGAGAAGCGCTCCATGTGCCCGGTGAGGTGCAACTCGATGGTGCGAGTCGGCTCACGGCCGTCAGGGTCGGGGAAGGTGCTGCGCAGGTCGGCGTAGGTCAGCACGCGGCGGCCGTTGTCGCGCAGGCCGATGCCGGGGTCGTCCAGCTTGGGCGCTGGTGTCATGGTCTGCATGTCCACTAGCGGGTTGTTGGCTTCCGATACCGGGTGGGCCTGCATCTGGCCACCCATCTGCGAGTGGTCCATGCCCTGCATGGCCGAATGGTCCATTCCTGCCATGTCGTCCCCATCCTGCGATCCATGTCCCATGGCACCGTGGTCCATACCCATATCGGCCATGCTGATCAGCGGGCGTGGGTCGGGGGTTGGTACGGGTGCGCTCAGCCCTTCGCGCACCGCCAGGGTGCCGCGGGCGTAACCAGAGCGGTCCATGGACTGGGCGAAGATCGTATAGGCCTCGTCGCTCGAGGGCTCCACCAGTACGTCATAGGTCTCGGCCACGGCAATACGGAACTCATCCACGCTCACCGGCTCAACGGGCTGCCCGTCGGCGGCGATCACCGTCATTTTCAGGCCGGGGATGCGCACATCGAAGTAGGTCATGGCCGAGCCGTTGATGAAGCGCAGGCGGATCTTTTCGCCCGGCCGGAACAGCCCGGTCCAGTTACCATCCGGCGCCTGGCCGTTGAGCAGGTAGGTGTAGGTGGCGCCGCTGACGTCCGCGAGGTCGGTGGGGCTCATCTTCATGTCTGCCCACATCGTGCGGTCGGCCAGGGTGGCGGACCAGCCCTTCTCGCTGACGTCGTTGATGAAGTCCCCGACGGTGCGCTTGCTCTGGTTGTAGTAGTCCGACTGCTTCTTCAGCTTGGCCATCACGCGGGCCGGGTCTTCGTCAGTCCAGTCGCTCAGCATCACCACGTAGTCGCGCTGGTACTGGTAAGGCTCCGGCTCCTTCGGGTCGATGACGATGGGGCCGTACACGCCCACCTGCTCCTGCAGACCGGAGTGGCTGTGGTACCAGTAGGTGCCGTGCTGCTTCACCTGGAAGCGGTACTCATACATGCCGTCCGGCGCGATGCCAGCGAAGCTGAAGCCCGGCACGCCGTCCATGTTGGCCGGCAGGATCATGCCGTGCCAGTGGATGGAGGTGTCTTCGTCCAGGCGATTGCGCACCCGCAGGGTCACGATGTCGCCCTCGCGCCAGCGCAGCAGCGGGCCGGGGAGGGTGCCGTTGATGGTCTTGGCGATTCTCGCCTTGCCGGTGAGGTTAACCGGCGTCTCGCCAATGAACAGGTCGAACTCGGTGCCGCTGAGTACCGTAGGCTGCCCCGGGCTGGTCACCGCCCAGACAGGCGCTTTCCACAGCCCCAGGCCACCGAGAATGCCGCCAGCGGCAAGGCCTTTGACGAAGGTCCGCCGCGAGGTTTTGCACTGCATGCCGTTTCAATCCAGTCAGTCAGAAAGGGCGCCGCGCAACGGTCTGCTGCACGGCTTACGTGCAAAACTGCCACATCGGAAAACGGCGGGTGATTACATTTCTGTCAGTTTGGCCAGGCTCGGTGCTGGCCTCTGGGCTATCGTTTCTCCACGGCAGCGGTAAGGCTCAGCCCTTTGCCGGGTTCAGGGACAACCACTCCTTTTGGCGGGAGAAACGCCATGTCTATCCGCACCCGATTCAGCGCCGTGCTGCTGGCCTTGCTGGCCTCCGGCGTCAACCTGGCCATTGCCGCCACGGATGCAGGCATCTCCGCCGCCGAAAGCGATGACGCCCCTACCGCTGGCGTTTCCGCCGCGCCGGCCGCGGATGCTGCTCCGGCAACTGACGCCGCGCCAGCGACCCAGCCCGCCGCCACTCAGGCGGTATTCAGGACCGAAGAACTCGACCAGATGATGGCGCCCATCGCTCTCTATCCGGATTCCCTGCTGGCCCAGGTGCTGATGGCCGCGACCTACCCGGGCAACGTGGCTGACGCCGTCGCCTGGTCCAAGGCCCACCCGGACGCCCAGGGCGATGCGGCCGTGAAGCAGGTGGCCGACCAGCCGTGGGACCCCAGCGTGCAATCCCTGGTGGCCTTTCCGCAGGTGCTTGCCACCCTCGGCCAGGACCCGGCCTGGGTGCAGCGTGTGGGAGATGCCTTCCTGGCCCAGCCCAATGACGTGATGGATTCCGTCCAGCGCCTGCGGCGCCAGGCCCAGGCCGCCGGCAACCTGGAATCCAATGAACAGCAGACGGTCAGTGTCCAGCAAGCTGCGCCCGCGCCCAGTTCCACCACCACCGTGGTGCAGCCGGCCGCCAGCACCCAGACCATCGTCATCGAGCCCGCCGACCCGCAGGTGGTCTACGTTCCCAGCTACAACCCCACCGTGGTTTATGGCAGTTGGTCCTATCCGTCCTACCCGCCGCCCTACTACCCGCCGCCACCCAGCTATGGCTATCCGGTTGCCACCGCATTGGCGACGGGCCTGGCCTTTGGCGTCGGCGTGGGCATCGTCAACTCCCTCTGGGGCGACTGCGACTGGGGCGGCGGCGACGTCGATATCGACGTCAATCGCTACAACAACATCAACACCAACCGGCAGATCAACGCCAACCAGAACAAGTTCGTCCACAACCCCGTCAACCGGCAGGGTGTGCCCTACCGCGACAACATCAACCGTCAGCAGAACGGCCTGCGCCTCAATGGCAGTCAGCAGCGCGAGGCCCTGCGTGGGTACGACGCCAATCGCACCGCGCAACGCCAGCGCGCCAGCCAGAGCTTGCAGCAACGGGGCATCCAGGCGCCCGCCGGCAGCAACCAGCAGGCACGCGAACGCGCCCAGGCTGCAACCCGCGATCTGCGCAACGACCCGCAGGCGCGCCAGCGCGCCGAAAGTGCGGTGCAGCAGCGCCAGCGCACCGACGCCAACCGGCCGCAACAGCGCCCGCGTGCGCAGAGCAACCAGCAAGTGAGGCAACAGGCCCGCCAGCAACACACCGCCGCCCGCCAGCAGGCACCGCGCAACAACGCCTTTGCTGGCGCTCGTCAGCCGTCCCAGACGCGTGCGGCTGCCAGTCGGGGTGAGGTCAGTCGGGCCTCAGCGTCGCGCCCGCAAAAGGCTTCTGCCGGCCGGCAGGTACAACGTCCAGCCCAATCACCGTCTCGTGGCGGTGGTGGCCGTAGGCGCTGAAAGGAGACAGCCCATGAACCGCGTAACCCGCATCCTCGCCCTGCTGTCGCTGGCCGCCTGCGCCATAAGCGTCAATGCCATCGAACGCTTCAAGACCCCGGAGGCTGCAGCTGATGCCTTCGTCGCTGCCCTCGGAACCGAAAAGGCCGATGCCAATCGCCTGGCCGCGTTGCTCGGCGCCGACTGGCAGGACTACATCCCTACCAAGGGCATCGAGCGCAAGGACGTCGACGCCTTCATCGCCCACTACAAGGAAAAGCACGAGATCGACATCGCCACCAAAGGCCGTGCCCACATAGTCGTTGGCAATGACCCGTGGAAGCTGCCCATCCCCATCGTCCAGGGCAAGCAAGGCTGGAGCTTCGACGCCAAGGCCGGTGGCGAGGAGATTCGCCTGCGCCGCATTGGCCGCAATGAATTGGCCGCCATCCAGGCCGCCGAGGCTTACCACGACGCGCAGATGGACTACGCCGAAGTCGATCGCAACGGCGACGGCGTGCTCGAGTACGCGCAGAAGTTCATCAGCACCGACGGCCAGCACGACGGCCTGTACTGGGCCGATGAAGACGGCACCGACGAAAGCCCCCTCGGCCCCCTGTTCGGCGGCCAGACCAAGGGCGACGACTGGCACGGCTACCACTTCCGCATCCTCGCTGCCCAAGGCCCCTCGGCTCCCGGCGGCGCCTACGGCTACATGCTCGGCAAGGCCATGAGCCGGGGCTTCGCCCTGGTCGCCTGGCCCGCCCAGTACGGCGACAGCGGCGTGATGAGCTTCATGATCAGCCACGAGGGCCAGGTCTTTCAGAAGGACCTTGGCCGCGACAGCGAGAAGATCGCCAAAGCCATGAAGACCTTCGACCCCGACAGCAGTTGGGATGAAGTTCAGCCCCAGGACGCGCCGGGCTCGTAAGGCGTTTGCGCGGAAAGAAAAAGCCGCAGGGGCACATGGGCACCCTGCGGCTCTTGTATAAGGTCGGGCTTCCTTGCCCGCCCACGCTTACCAGGAGGCGAGCGCGGGGTTCATGCGAGCAGGAACCTGGGCGGTAGTCCGGTTGGCGGCCCACTTGACCAGCAGGGTCATCGCGGCGAAGCCAAGGCAGATGAGCACCGGGTAGGCGAACATGATGTCGCTCAGGGAGTATTTCCAGCTCAGCGGACGGGCGATACCCAGCATCGCGCCGTAGAACCAGGACACCCCGGAAACGACACCCGAGAACAGCGCGAGGTTACGGGCATTGATGTCGAGCTTGAGCAGGCTGCCGGCCTTGTCCATCGCGGGCATCACCACACTGTGCAGTACCCAGCCGTTGAGGGTCAGCAGCGCGACGACCAGGATCTTGGCCTGCAGTTTGGGGTTGAGGAAATACACCGCACCCTTCTGCGAGTAGTCCAGCGCCACGATACCGATCCCGGTCACCCAGAGTGCTGCCAGGGAAAGCAGTACGGTCTGCTTCAGCGCATGCAGATGTTCCTTGTCGGCCGCGGTCGAATCACGGCCCTGGAACAGTTGCTTGATCATGGCGATATCGCTGGTCAGCACCATGCCGATAGCCACGCAGCAAGCGATGAGGTGGGCGTAGACCACGCCCATGCGAGTCAGCTCCATGGTTGCCGGCTGTTGGAACAGGGAAGCAACAAGATGAAAAAGCTCCATGGTTTACCTCTTTCTAACAATTTGAGCGGCTGTACTGATGCAACAGCGGCATTGGAATTATGTATTTGCACGTTCGCCGTTTACTGCGAGCGAAGGCCTACCCTTGGCCTTTTTTCGGGACGAAAAATCCCCGGCACATGAACTCTCATGCACTGTGGAGTCGTTCCGGATTTATGTAGAAGTCAGTCGCACCATCAGTGGTGTTGATGGCAAGTCGCGTCCTGATCGCCGGTGCATAATAATCGCAACACCCCGTTTTTGTTCAAAAAACGATCAAAACCCCGACCGGCGGCAGTGTCGGCGATGGTTATAACAGCCCTTCAAAAAGTAAGGGATCGCCTCTAAACCGGTGGTTTCCGATACACCCGGAACCCCTCCGGACACCTCCGAAATTTCGACTATCACTGGGCGGCAAGTCAGCCATTTTATGGCTGATTTGCCGCTCAATCTTGATCCCAACCATCAACTCGCGGGCACATCCGGGATACCCATCCGTTCGTACCAATTCTGCGGTCTTCCGCCGCATTGCTCCTTTCTCGGTGCACCGCCACTATCAGGCTTCGATTCCGGAGGCTCCCTATGGAAGGCAACGGTTGGTTACTGCTGGCCGCTGCGGCCACTACGCTCGCCGCCGCTCTGCATGCCTGCTGCATCGTTTTCGGTTCAGCCTGGTACGACGCCATGGGCGCCGGCGAACGGATCGTCCGCCGGTCGCGCGAGGGCCGGTGGCAGCCGGCGCTGATCACCAGTGTGATCACCCTCGTGCTCCTGATCTGGGCACTGTACGCACTGGCCGGCGCCGGCGTGCTCCCCGCCCTGCCGGCTGCCCGCTTCGTATTGTCCGCGATCACCGCCGTCCTGCTGGTGCGCGGGATGGCGGGCCTGGCCATTGCCCGGTTCAGACCCGGCTACAACGGTGCCCGCTTCTGGATCGTCAGTTCGGTGGCCTGCCTGGTGCTCGGCGGGCTGTACCTGACCGGGACCCTTCAGGCCTGGCCCAGGCTGTAGGTGCACGCGGACTTCGTGCCGGCACCCGATCAGTTCGTAGGATGCGGTAGAGCAAAGCGAAGCCCATCACCCTCGTCGTTGGGCTTCGCTCCGTGCCACCCAGTAGCCTGGATGCAATCCAGGGTAGACCTGCCACAGCCCCCGGATTCCATCCGGGCTACGGCCTACCAATCGGACTTCGTGCCGGCGCCCACCACATCCTATGGCGCTATTCCCGCGGCCATCGCCCGCTGATGCATCCGCATCAGAAACCCCAATTCGAACGCCTCCCGCGCCCAACCGCCGCGCCGCTGCCGACGCCCCTCGGCGAGCGCCGCCCAAGGCGAGGCGGATGCGCACTCGGGCAGGCTCAACTCCGCCGCCTCCATCCCGACCAACACGTCCAGCCGATGCTTCCAGTGCCAGCCCATCAGCGGCAACTCACGGCAATGCTCGATTGCGGGCACCCGTTGCCCGACGGTCCTTCGCAACGCTGCCAGCAAGTCCCGGTCTTCCTGCGCAACCTGCACCGACAGCTCGTACATCTGGTACGCGTCAAGCAACAGACGTTGCAGCTGCCGCAGGTATGGCTCGCCTTCCTCCCGGCTCCCCCGGCATCAGCGCGTCGAGCAGGCTATCCACCGCTGCGCTGGCCTGCACCAGCTGATAGTTGCCCAACTGTCGAAAGGCGCCGGGAGGCGAGGAAGCACTCACTTCCTGCACCTGCTCGCTGAAATCCGACAGCGCCGGGAAACTTGCGCTGCGGCTCACTCTGACGACTCCTCGCCACCCAGCTGCATCGCCAGCTCATGCGCGGCCTCTTACACCGCCCAGAGCGCTTGTAGGCGCTCAAGGCTAAAGGCTCATAGGAAGTTTCCCTGTAGGCGGCTGAGTTTGGAGTACAGAAAAGGCTGTAGGAAGCGGCCTTCACCGTACGTCGCCGGGGCCAGGTCCGCCGACGCAAGGTAGTGCCCTGTCCGGGTTGAAACGGGTCAAAAACTATACTGGGAGTGCGGGGGTGAACTGTGGGGGGACCCTTCAGGAGGGCTCGCCATGCGTATCCTCAAGCTGTTGATCATCTTCCTGGCCTGCGCTGGCAGCGGGCATCTCCTTGCCCAGCAACCCTGGCCCACCTCCAGCAACGCCGGTGACACCCTGCTGGCCTGGAACGGCGGTGGACACGGCGGTGGACGCCACAACGGCTATCGCCACGGTAATGGCTACAAACACCACAAACACTTCCACCGTCACCGTGGCTACTACAGACACGGCCCGCGCGTTATCTATGCCCCTCGTTACTATGGCGGCTACTACCTGGGCGAACGGCCCTATTACTACCAGCGCCACGGCAGCCCGCGAATCGTCATTCAGTACTATGACCCGAGGCTGGGGATATTCATTGGGTCGGATTTTGGAGGGTATTGAGGGGGATGGCGGAAGGCCGGATACAACAAGGCCCGCGCATGCGGGCCTCGTTGTGGAACGTGCGAGTCGATCAGTCCTGGCGGCTGGTGACTTCCAGCAGGTGATAACCGAACTGGGTTTTCACCGGGCCTTGCACCACGTTCAGCGGGGCGCTGAATACGACGGCGTCGAATTCCTTGACCATCTGGCCACGGCCGAAGGAGCCGAGGTTGCCGCCGTCGCGGCTGGAGGGGCAGGTGGAGTTTTGCTTGGCGACTTCGGCGAAGTCGGCGCCGGCTTCAATGGCGGCTTTCAGTTCGTTGCACTTGGCTTCGGTGGAAACCAGGATGTGGCGGGCGGTGGCGCGTGCCATGGTGGGGTACTCCTTGCTCGTTTGAGGGGGCAGAGACTAGCGGAATTGGCGGTTGATTCAAGGTGGTTTGTCGGCGGCGGCGCACTTTCTGCGGGGCGCTTGGCGACCTTGCAGGGGCTCAGGCCGCGCGGGCCTGGGCCATGAGCCAGTTCACCAGTTCACGCAGCTGCGGACTGGGATCGGTGCGCTCGGGGTAGACCATGAAGTAGGCGCCGCCAGTTGGCGTCTTCAGGTCGAAGGGTGCCACCAGGTTGCCGTTGGCCAGGTCATCGCCGATCAACGACCAGTCCCCCAGCGCAATGCCGGCGCCCTGGGCCGCGACGGACAGGGCCAGGTCCATGGTGTCGAAGTGGTGCCCGCCGCTCAGTGGGCCGGGGGTGAGGCCGGCGGTGCGCAGCCAGGTTTCCCAGTCGTGCTTGTCGCGCGCCGGGTGCAGCAGCACGTGGTGCTCCAGTTCGGCTGGGGTTGTCAGTGGCCCTGATCGTTCCAGGTAGTGCCGGGTACAGACCGGCGTCAGTTGTTCATTGAACAGGTGGTGGGCGGTGACGTTCCCGGAGGGCGCAGTACCGTAGATGATCGCCGCGTCGAATTGGTCGCGCCGAAAGTCCACGCCATAGGCGATGGTCGTGGTCAGCTCCACAGGTACATCGGGGCGCTCGGCCTGCCACTTCATCAGGCGCGGCAGCAGCCAGCGCATGGCGCACGTGGGTGCCTTGAGTTGCAGGGCCTTACGCCTGGCGCCCACTTCTTCGACGGCCTCATCGATCAGGGCGAACACTTGCTGGATGCGCGGGTAGAGGTCGCGCCCCTGTTCTGTCAGGGCTAGCCCCCGCGCCTGGCGCAGGAATAGCGGGTAACCCAGATGGCTCTCCAGTCCGGCGATTTGTCGGCTCACTGCGCCTTGGGTGATGTGCAGCATTTCTGCGGCCCGAGTGAAGTTGCAGCACTGGGCAGTGATCAGGAAGGTCTGTAGAGCGGGCAGGGGAGGCAGGCGTTTCATCATTCGAGCCATGACTTTAAGACATGGCTAGTATGACGATTTTTGCCTTGTCAGTCGCGCCTCCTGGCGGCTCAATTGGCGCCACTTGTGGCCCTCCAGCCGTTTAGGTTCTGTGTTCAGGGAGCGGCCACCCTTAGCCTCGCTCATGGAGCCCATGCAATGTCGAATACCCTTCCGACCTTTCCCGAGACCCTGGCCGGCGTATACATCAACGGCCAGTGGCTGCCCGGTGGCGCCGTTCTGGATGTCGTGAACCCCTCTACCGAAGAGCGCCTGGCCACCATTGGCACTGGTGACGGCGTCAGCGTCGAGCAGGCCGTGCAGGCCGCCAGCCAAGCCTTCCCGGCCTGGGCCCACAGCAGCGGCGCCGAGCGCGGCGCCGCGCTGCGTCGTATCGCCGAAGGTGTGCGCCAGCGTCGTGAAACGCTGATCCAATTGCAGTCGCTCAACAACGGCAAGCCGCTGTTCGAAGCGGGTATCGACGTGGACGACGTAATCGGCACGTTCGAGTACTACGCCGGCATGGCCGAAGGGCTTGACGCCCAGCAGGACCGCCCGGTGGAGCTGCCCAGCGAAGACTTCACCGCGCGCCTGCGCCGTGAGCCCGTCGGCGTTGTGGGCCTGATCGTGCCGTGGAACTTCCCTATGGTGACCACCGCCTGGAAACTCGCCCCGGCCCTGGCTGCTGGTTGCGCCGTGGTGCTGAAACCCTCCGAGGTAACGCCGTTGGCGGAGCTGGAACTGGTTCGCATCATCGCGGAGGCCGGCCTGCCGGCTGGCGTGCTCAACGTTGTGTGCGGCACCGGCCTGGCCGTGGGTGCGCCGTTGTCGTCCCACCCGAAGGTGGCCAAGGTGTCCTTCACCGGCAGCAACGCGGTGGGCGTGCAGGTGATGCAGCGCGCGGCGGAAACCGTGAAGGGCATCAGCCTGGAACTGGGCGGCAAGTCGTCCTTGCTGGTGCTGGAAGAGGCGGACCTGGACCTGGCCGTCGAGCTGGCCTGCGGTGGTGCGTTCTTCAATGCCGGGCAGATGTGCTCGGCGACCAGCCGCGTGCTGGTAGCCGAACCCCTGATGGCAGAATTCCTGGCTCGCGTGCAGGCCCGTGCCGAGTCCACCAAGGTCGGTGACCCCTTCAGTGAAGGCGTGGAAATGGGCGCGCTGGTGAACCAGGCGCAGTACCAGCGCGTGCGTGGCCATATCGAGCGCGGCATTGCCTCTGGCGCCCGCCTGGTGTGCGGCGGCGAGCGTCCGGCTGCGCTTACGCGCGGGTTCTTCCTCAAGCCGACTGTGTTCACCGATGTGCCGAAGGACAGCGCTCTGTGGAACGAAGAGATCTTCGGCCCGGTGCTCTGCGTGCGAAGCTTCGCTACCGAGGACGAGGCGATCGAACTGGCCAACGACAGTGAATTCGGTCTGGTGGCCAGCGTGGTGAGCCGCAACCTTGATGCCGCCGAGCGCGTTGCCAACGCCCTGCAGGCCGGCATGGTGTGGATCAACTCGCCGCAGGTGATCTTCCCGCAGACCGCCTGGGGTGGTTACAAGCAGAGCAGCATCGGCCGTGAGCTCGGCCCGTGGGGCCTGGCTTCGTTCCAGGAGCTGAAGCACGTCGTACGGGCGGTCTGACACCCGCCGAGCGGCCTCTGTGGGTGCGACTTCGGTCGCGAATCAAGTCGCCCCTGCAGAGCTTTGCTTGTACCTGACCGGTGAAGGCGCACACTGGCGGGTGAATCTGGATAGGGAGTGCTGATCATGGATCTTCAACTGGAAAACCGCAGTGCCCTCGTATGCGGCGGCAGTTCCGGGTTGGGTTTCGGCGTGGCCGAGGCCCTGGCCAGGGAGGGGGCGCGTGTCTGCCTGCTGGCGCGCAACCTGTCGAAACTGGAGTTGGCGGTGGAACGCATCCGCAAGGAGGGCGGCGAGGCACAAGCGGTCGCGGTGGACCTGAATGACCTGGGCGCCGTGGACATGGCCATCGAGCAGGTGGTGGCGGCCATTGGTGCGCCGGACATTCTCGTGGCCAACAACGGCGGGCCGCCGCCGGTCAATGCGGTGGATTTCGACCCGAAGCTCTGGCATCAGCAACTGGACGCCATGCTGCTCGGCACCATGGCGCTGACCAACGCCTTCCTGCCCGGTATGCGCCAACGCCGCTTTGGCCGCATCCTGATGATTTCGTCCACCAGCGTGGTGGAGCCCATCCCGGGATTGGTGCTGTCCAGCGCCTTGCGTGCTGCCCTGGCCAATTGGGCCAAGACACTCTCGGCCGAAGTGGCTGCTGATGGGGTGACGGTGAATACCCTGATGCCCGGCTCCTTCTGGACCGAGCGCACGGAAACCTTGCTGCTCCGCGCTGCCGAACGCAGCGGCACATCGGTGCAGAGCCTGATGGCCAGGGAGCAGGCGGCGATTCCCGTGGGGCGCTACGGGGCTGCGGAAGAGTTCGGCGCGGTGGCGACCTTCCTGGCCAGCCCCTTGGCCAGCTATGTGACCGGGACGCTGATCCCGGTGGATGGTGGCGTGTTGAAAGGTTGATGGGGCAGGCCTTTGGCCTGCTTGGCGAATGAATTCGCCCCTACAAGAGCGGCATTCGCTTTTCCTGTAGGGGCGAGTTCATTGGCTATGTCTGCATTAAGTGTTGCTAGAACGTCCTGAGCCAGGCTGCTTGCCGAATTCTGCGGATGCTTCTGGTTTCGCCTTCCCAGGCGAGTCCCTTTCTCAAACGCCAGAAAGGAACCAAAGGGCTTGCCCCTGCATCCGGCCCCGGCTTCGCCGGGGTTCCCTCGCTCCATCGTTGTTACTCGCTTCGCTCGCCCTTCGGGCCGCACTGAAGTGCGTTCGCTGCAAGCAGCGTCCGGGGGCACGGTGCGAGGGGCCGTCCATGGCCCCACACGCCTCTCGCGGCATCCATGCCGCTCGTCCCTCTGCACAACGATTCCGCTCGGCCTCCTGAAGGGGCGTAGTCGCTGCCCCACCTTGTCTGCCCGGTGTCAGGCCCGTGTGGGCTTCAGGATGGTGTGTGCCTCGCCGGCGCGAGTCACCCCTCTCCTCTTCAGGGAGAGGGGCCGGGGGTGAGGGCTGTGTCAGGCTGGCGCGGAAGCCTGGACGGCCTGCGCTAGAGCACTTCGTTCAACGTCGCAACAGCTAACGCAGACATAGCCAATTCATTCGCCAAGGGCCGCGCAGCGGGCCCGCTTTCTCACCACGCGCACGACGGTTCGAAGCTGTCGGCCCGCGCCATCGCCCACATGCGTTCGTAGAAATCCGCTTCGATCGTGTCGTTGAGCAGGTCTCCGGGCTTGAGGAAGACGTGGATCTGCGAGAACAGGCGAATCTCCTTGTCTGAAACGCGCCGCACCAGGTGACGGGGCTCCAGTTGGTTGGGGTGCTCGAGGCCGGCTGCGGCGAGCATTTCCGCCAGGGCCTTCAAGGTATTGCGGTGGAACATCTGCACCCGCTGCGCCTTGTCCGGCACCACCAGGGCGCGCTGGCGAAGCTTGTCCTGGGTGGCAACGCCGGTGGGGCATTTGTTGGTGTGGCACGACTGGCTCTGAATACAGCCAATGGCGAACATGAAGCCACGCGCCGAGTTGGCCCAGTCGGCGCCGATGGCCAGCACGCTGGCGACGTCGAAGGCGCTGATGATCTTGCCGCTGGCACCGAGCTTGATCTTGTCCCGCAGGTTCAGCCCGACCAGGGTGTTATGCACGAACAGCAGCCCTTCGCGTAGCGGCACGCCGATGTGGTCGGTGAATTCGAGGGGCGCCGCGCCGGTACCGCCTTCCTTGCCGTCGACGACGATGAAGTCGGGGAGGATGCCGGTTTCCAGCATGGCCTTGGCAATGCCCATGAACTCCCAGGGGTGGCCCAGGCAGAACTTGAAGCCCACCGGTTTGCCGCCGGACAGTTCACGCAGTTTGGCGATGAACTGCATCATCTCGATGGGGGTGGAGAAGGCGCTGTGCCGTGACGGGGAGATGCAGTCCTCGCCCATGGGCACGCCGCGGGTAAGGGAGATTTCCTCGGTGACCTTGTGCTTGGGCAGGATGCCGCCGTGACCGGGCTTGGCGCCCTGGGACAGCTTGATTTCGATCATCCGCACCTGCGGGCTGCGCGCCTGGGTGGCGAAGCGCTCCGGGTCGAACTGGCCGTCGCTGGTGCGGCAGCCGAAATAGCCGCTGCCCAGTTCCCAGACCAGGTCACCGCCATTCTCGCGGTGGTAGGGGCTGATGCTGCCTTCGCCGGTGTCGTGATAGAAGTTGCCGAGCTTGGCGCCACGGTTCAGGGCGCGGATGGCGTTGGCACTGAGGGAGCCAAAGCTCATGGCGGAGATGTTGAACACCGAGGCCGAGTAGGGCTGGGTGCACTGCGGCCCGCCGACTACCACACGAAAGCTGGACGGGTCGCTGAGCGGCGCCGGGCGCATGGAATGGCCGATGAATTCGTAGCCGGCCCGGTAGACGTCGATCAGGGTGCCGAAGGGTTTGTCGCCGCCCTCGTTCTTGGCCCGTGCGTAGACCAGCGAACGCTGGGCGCGGGAGAAGGGCAGGCGGTCGTCGTCGGCTTCCAGCAGGTACTGGCGGATTTCCGGGCGAATGCCTTCGACCAGGTAGCGGATGTTGCCGAGGATCGGGTAGTTGCGCCGTACCGCGTGGCGCGACTGCATCAGGTCGAATACGCCCAGCACGCTGAGCCCGGCAGCGAGGAGCGTGAAGGGCCAGACCCAGTCGTGGTCAGTAAAGGGCAGGCTAAACAGTGTGAACAGTACGCAGAAAGCGAAGAAGGCGTAACGACTCAGCAGCGAGAGGCTCATGCGGATTCCTTGTGTGCAGGTACCGGCACAGCGTAGTGCGAATGCGCGTGAATTGTCTTGCGACGGCTCAAGAATGGGGCCTTGGCCTACAGGAATGCGGTTCGCGATGCGGTAAGAAAACGAAAACCCGGCATTAGCCGGGTTTCGAGAGTTAGAGCGAGTTGGGGTCAGCTGACGCGCTGGGTTTGCAGCAGACGGTCGGAACCACCTTCGGCGATGCGGTTGGCACCGGTACGGTCGGAGCCACCTTCGGCGATGCGGTTGGCGCCGGTACGGTCGGAACCACCTTCGGCGATGCGGTTGGCGCCGGTACGGTCGGAACCGCCTTCGGCGATGCGGTTGGCGCCGGTACGGTCGGAACCACCTTCGGCGATGCGGTTGGCACCGGTACGGTCGGAACCACCTTCGGCGATGCGGTTGGCGCCGGTACGGTCGGAACCGCCTTCGGCGATGCGGTTGGCGCCGGTGCGGTCGGAGCCACCTTCGGCGATGCGGTTGGCACCGGTACGGTCGGAGCCACCTTCGGCGATGCGGTTGGCACCGGTACGGTCGGAGCCACCTTCGGCGATGCGGTTGGCACCGGTACGGTCGGAGCCACCTTCGGCGATGCGGTTGGCGCCGGTACGGTCGGAACCGCCTTCGGCGACGCGGTCCAGGACCATGTAGCTGCCTTCAGCGGCAACCGGGTCGGTGCCTTGGGAGGAGGATGGCAGAGCGAAAACAGAGCTGCTCAGGGCGGCGATGAACAGGGCGGCGAAGGCTTGGGTTTTCATGGTCTGGCTCCTCGTAGGGGGCTGGAAACTGGGTACGGGGCCAATCTTACGGATGGGGGTTTGATTAAAAAGTGATCGTGCGCGATAGAGACCATCAACGTCGTTGATGGTTGGGTAAATTCATCAATATCAATGGCTTGTGTTGTTTCTTTCCGCTTGGCGCGTTGATGAGGGCGTCAGACAGGAGCAACCCTGTAGGGTGGACATCGTTTTTCATGCCCACCCTGCGTGGTGGAACCAGTCTCCGATGGTGGACCGGTAAAACGTGGTCCACCCTACGGAAAAGCGCCCAACCGCAGGGAGCCGAAAAAAGAAAACGGCCCGCGAGGGGCCGTTTCTTTTGCAGCGTCTGGCGTTAGCCGCCGAGGTAGGCGTCGCGGACCTTGGGGTCGTTGAGCAGGTCGTCGCCGCTACCCTGCATGACGATGTGGCCGTTTTCCAGCACATAGCCACGGTCGGCCAGCTTGAGCGCCTGGTTGGCGTTCTGTTCCACCAGGAAGATGGTCACGCCGTCCTTACGCAGCTGTTCGATGATGTCGAAGATCTGCTGGATGATGATCGGCGCCAGACCCAGCGAAGGCTCGTCGAGCAGCAGCAGCTTGGGCTTGCTCATCAGCGCGCGGCCGATGGCGAGCATCTGCTGTTCGCCGCCGGACATGGTGCCGGCGCGCTGTTCGAAGCGTTCCTTCAGGCGCGGGAACAGGTGCAGCACCTTGTCCATTTGCTCCTGGAAGTCGCCCTTGGCGGTGAAGAAGCCACCCATGGCCAGGTTTTCTTCGACGGTCAGGCGGGCGAACACGCGGCGGCCTTCCGGCACGACGGCGATGCTCTTGCGCATGATGTCGCAGGACTCCTGGCCGACGAGTTCCTCGCCTTCATAGCGAATGCTGCCGCTGGCGGCACGCGGCGAGCCGCAGAGGGTCATCAGCAGGGTCGACTTGCCGGCGCCGTTGGCGCCGATCAGGGTGACGATCTCGCCTTTCTTCACATCCATGCTGACGTTGTGCAGCGCCTGGATCTTGCCGTAGAACGTGGAAACCTTGTCGAAAGTAAGCATGGTTCAGGCCTCCCCCAGATAGGCTTTGATCACGTCGGGGTTGTTGCGGATCTGCTCCGGCGTGCCGTCGGCCAGGGGGGTGCCCTGGTTGATCACATAAATGTGGTCGGAAATGCTCATCACCAGCTTCATGTCGTGCTCGATCAGCAGCACGGTCACGTTGTGCTCGTTACGCAGCATGGCGATCAGCGCCTTGAGGTCGTCGGTCTCACGCGGGTTGAGGCCGGCGGCCGGCTCGTCGAGCATGAGGATGCGCGGGCGGGTCATCATGCAGCGGGCGATTTCCAGGCGGCGTTGCTGACCGTAGGCGAGGGTGCCGGCCGGGCGGTTGGCAACTTCGGTGAGGTTGACCTTTTCCAGCCAGTGGGCGGCGTAGTCCATGGCCTCGCGTTCGCTTTTGCGGAAGCCCGGAGTCTTCAGCAGGCCGGCGAGGAAGTTGGTGTTGAGGTGGCGGTGCTGGGCGACCAGCAGGTTTTCCACCGCGGTCATTTCCTTGAACAGACGGACGTTCTGGAAGGTCCGCACCACGCCTTTGCGGGCGATCTTGTGGCCCGGCAGGGCTTCGATCTGCTCGCCATCCAGACGGATGCTGCCGGAGGTCGGCTGGTAGAAGCCGGTCAGGCAGTTGAACACGGTGGTCTTGCCGGCGCCGTTCGGGCCGATCATGGAGACGACTTGTTTTTCCTGTACGGTCAGCCCCACCCCGTTGACGGCCAGCAGACCGCCGAAGCGCATGGTGAGACCGCTTACTTCGAGAATCGGGCGGCTCATTGTTTCAGCTCCAGGTGGGGACGTTGCATCGGCAGCAGACCTTGCGGGCGCCAGATCATCATCAGCACCATCAGAGCGCCGAACATGAGCATCCGGTACTCGCTGAACTCACGCATGAGTTCGGGGAGCAGGATCATCACGATGGCCGCGAGGATTACGCCCAACTGGGAGCCCAGGCCACCCAGCACGACGATGGCGAGGATGGTCGCCGACTCGATGAAGGTGAAGGACTCAGGCGTCACCAGGCCCTGGCGCGCGGCGAAGAAGCTGCCGGCAAAGCCCGCGAAGCAGGCGCCCAGGGTAAAGGCGGAGAGCTTGATCACGGTGGGGTTCATGCCCAGCGCGCGGCAGGCAATCTCGTCTTCGCGCAGGGCTTCCCAGGCGCGGCCCAGCGGCATGCGCAGCAGGCGGTTGATTACGAACAGGGTCAGCAGCACCAGCAGCAGGGCGATCAGGTAGAGGAAGACCACCTTGTTCACCGAGTTGTAGGCGAAACCGAAGTATTCGTGGAAGGTCTGCAGGCCTTCTTCGGCACGGCGCTCGAACGACAGGCCGAACAGGGTTGGCTTGTCGATGTTACTGATGCCGTTGGGGCCGCCGGTCAGCTCGGTCATGTTGCGCAGCAGGATACGAATGATCTCGCCGAAGCCGAGGGTCACGATGGCCAGGTAGTCACCGCGCAGGCGCAGCACCGGGAAGCCGAGGATGAAGCCGAAGAAAGCCGCCATCAGGCCGGCGATCGGCAGGCACACCCAGAAACCCAGGCCGTAGTAGTGCGAGAGCAGGGCATAGCTGTAGGCGCCGACGGCGTAGAAGCCGACGTAACCCAGGTCCAGCAGGCCCGCCAGGCCGACCACGATGTTCAGGCCAAGGCCGAGCATCACGTAGATCAGGATCAGCGTGGCGATGTCCACGGCGCCGCGGGAGCCGAAGAACGGCCAGACCAGGGCCAGCACGATCAGGCCGAGGATGAACCAGCGCTGGGTCGAGGGCAGGGTCAGGAAGTTCGCGGTGCCCTTCGACATGCCGGGCAGCTTGGGCGCGGAAGCCCAGGCACCCTGGACTTTTTCACGCATCAGTTGCCAGAAGAACATGGCCACGGCGCACGCCGCGATGGCCAGCAGGGTGGGGGTGTCGGCACCGGTGACCACCAGGCCCACGCCGACGACGCTGAGTTTCAGGCCGAGGATGGGGTAGGCGACGGCCAGCACCAGAAGGGCGCTGAAGAACGCCGTTTTGAGTCGAGTGTTCATACCTTCTCTACCTCCGGACGGCCAAGGATGCCGGTCGGCCGGAACAACAGGACCAGAACCAGCAGGCTGAAGGCCACGACGTCCTTGTACTGGTCGCCGAAGAGGTCGGCGCCGAAGGCTTCGGCTACGCCCAGCACCAGGCCGCCGAGCATGGCACCCGGAATACTGCCGATGCCGCCGAGCACGGCTGCGGTGAAGGCCTTGATACCGGCGAGGAAGCCGATGTGCGGGTTGATCACGCCGTATTGCATGCCCAGCAGCACCGCGGCCACGGCGGCCAGGGTGGCACCGATGACGAAGGTCAGGGCGATGATGTTGTTGGTGTTGATGCCCAGCAGGTTGGCCATGCGGATGTCTTCGGCACAGGCGCGGCAGGCACGGCCCAGGCGCGAACGCGAAATGAACATCGTGAGGCCGTACATGACCAGGAAAGTGACCACGAAGATCAGGATCTGCATGTAGGAGATCACCACGCCATTCATGGTGCTCTCGCCGAACACGAAGTTGCCCGGGATAAGGTTCGGGATTGCCTTGTCCTTGGAATCCTGAGTCAGCAGGACTTCGTTCTGCAGGAAGATCGACATGCCGATCGCGGAGATCAGCGGGATCAGGCGGTTGCTGCCGCGAAGCGGACGATAGGCGACCCGTTCGATGCTGTAACCGTAAGCACTTGCAACGATGATGCTCGCAGCGAATGCCGCGACGATAACGATCGGAAGGCTTTCCAGACCGAGCATGGTGAGCCCGGCAATCACGATGAAGGCTACGTACGAGCCAATCATGTAAACCTCGCCGTGGGCGAAGTTGATCATGCCGATGATGCCGTAGACCATGGTGTAGCCGATGGCGATCAGGGCATAGGTGCTGCCAACGGTAAGCCCGTTAACCAGCTGTTGCAGATAGTGGTAGAGATCAGGCATTCCCTAACTCCTCGGGCATCACGAAAAGCGGCGCTTGTGGCGCAGCGGAGCCCGTAAAACACGGATAAACAAAGCCCACTGCCGAAGCAGTGGGCTTTGCGTTCAGGCGGGAAGCTTATTTAGCTTCGGTTTTGGTGCCGTCCTTGTGCCACTCGTACACCACGAAGCTGAAGTCCTTCAGATCGCCCTTCTCGTCGAAGGCCAGGTTGCCGGTCGGGGTAGCGAAGGAGTTGGCGCGCAGGGCGGCAGCTACCTTGGCGGTGTCGTCTTCGCCGGCTTTCTTGATGCCTTCGGCGATGACTTGAACGGCAGCGTAGGCCGGGAACACGAACGGACCGCTCGGGTCTTCGTTCTTGGCCTTGAACGCGTCTACCAGGGCCTGGTTCTTCGGATCCTGGTCGAACGACTTCGGCAGGGTGACCAGCAGGCCTTCGGAAGCCGGGCCAGCAATGGCGGACAGCTCTTTGTTGCCTACGCCTTCCGGACCCATGAAGCGTACTTTCAGGCCCTTTTCAGCCGACTGGCGCAGCAGCAGGCCGAGTTCCGGGTGGTAGCCGCCGTAGTAGACGAAGTCCACGCCAGCCTGCTTCAGCTTGGAAACGATGGTGGAGAAGTCCTTGTCGCCGGCGTTGATGCCTTCGAACAGGGCGACTTTCACGCCTTTGCTTTCCAGGGTCTGCTTCACGGCAGTGGCGATGCCTTCGCCGTACTGCTGCTTGTCGTGGATGACGGCAACGGTCTTCGGCTTGATGTGATCGGCGATGAAGTTGCCGGCGGTCGGGCCTTGCAGGCTGTCCAGGCCGATGGTGCGGAACACCAGCTGGTAGCCACGGGAGGTGATGTCCGGGCTGGTGGAAGCCGCGGTGATCATCAGGATGCCTTCGTCTTCATAGATGTCGGACGCGGGCTGGGTGGAGCTGGAGCAGAGGTGGCCTACGACGTAGTGGATACCGTCGTTGACGATCTTGTTGGCTACGGCAACAGCCTGTTTCGGATCACAAGCGTCGTCATAAACCACGCCTTCGAGCTGAGCGCCGTTCACCCCGCCGGCCTTGTTGATCTGCTCGATCGCCATCTTGGCGCCGATGAACTGCATCTCGCCGTACTGGGCAACCGCACCGGTCACCGGGCCAGCCAGGGCGATCTTGATGGTGTCAGCTGCTACGGAGTAGCTGGCGACACCGGCGAGAGCCATGGCGGCGAACAGTTTGGAAATCTGCTTGGTAGCCTTATTCATAGTGCTCCACTCTTGTGTTTTTCATTGTTGTTGTCCTGATTGCCGAAGCTACGGGACAGGGAATTGCACCCCGCCAACACCCCCCGGCAACTGTACCGGAACAGTGTAGATTGCTGATTTGCGGCTTGAAAAGTCGGGTTTTGATGGCGGAATGATCTTGTGTCGCTTAATCGAAACAAACGTATAGAAATACGGCGTGTCTCGGGTGTAGCTGGCGTCGTCAAGGCGTGCTTGTCTGAATGTTGCTCGACGCTATCATTGCGCCCCCCCCAATCCATTCGTTACCAACCAACACAAAACAAGCCATGAACGATAACGCTAGCACCCTCTATGCCAAGCTGCTCGGCGAAACCGCCGCCATTACCTGGGAAGAGCTACAGCCCTTCTTCGCCCGTGGCGCGCTGCTCTGGGTCGATGGCGCCGAAGATCTGGTGGCCGTTGCCCTGGCCGTGGCCGAAGACGACAAGGCACAGGTCGCGGCATTCCTGGCCGCCGGCAAGCTCAGCAAGGTGGAGGAAGACCGTGCCCAGGACCTGCTGGCCCGCGATCCGAAGCTCTGGGCAGTGGTGGTAGCCCCCTGGGTTCTGATCCAGGAGCGGGGCGAAGCGCCGACCCGTCACTGACGGAGCGCGGATGGAGCCCAGGGAAGGGCTCCAGGAGTGTGCCGCATGCCCGGTTCTGCACTGGTCAGGGGCAGCGGCGAAATCGGTGGGGCGAGCTAGACTCAAGCCACCTTCTACTTCTCTTTGATATCCACAGGGAGTGCCATCATGTTCGAACCAGGCCATGTACACCGGGCCAACATCCCCGGTATTCCGGGGCAGCAGGAGTTCTCCATCGACCTTTATTACGAAGCTCGTCCTAATCCCAAGGAGGGCACCATGCTGCACTTCCGCATGGTGGGCGACATAGATGGTAAGCATTTCGAGGAAGAGTTCGAGATGCACCGCGACACGGCATTCAACTTCGCCAGCGTGGTTTCCAAGGTTGCGACGAAGAATGGGCTCCATCCCAACAGCACCCTGATCATGCGTAATCACAAAGAGTACGACCTGATCTTCGAAGATATCCGCCGCGTGCTTGGCGCCGAGCCCGGCGAGGCGGTGAACTTCGACCATCTGGAGAAGGACGGCCTCTGACCTTTGTCCCGGTGGAGGCCACAGCGTGGTTTCCACCTTTCTGCCCGGCCAATCTGAAACGATGGGTATCGCTTCGCTTAACCGCATCCTACGACGGCGAAGTCAGCTGTAGGTTGGCGTAGAGCGAAGCGATACCCAACGACCACCTACGCGCTGACCCAACGCTGGCGCATCCAGCCACTCAGGGCATCCACGCCCAATACCAGGACCAGCATGGCTAGGATCACGCTGGATGCCTGCGCTTCCTGGAACAGACTGAGGCTCACGTAGAGCATCTGCCCCAGGCCTCCGGCGCCGACGAAGCCGAGCACGCTGGCCATGCGGATATTGTTCTCCCAGCGATAGAGCATGTAGGCCACCAGTTGCGGCCATACGGCTGGCAGGGTGCCATAGCAGAACGCCGCAACGCGCCCACCGCCATTGATACGGATGGCTTCGGCGGGTTCCGGCGGGGTGTTCTCCAGGGCCTCGGCGAAGAGGCGACCCAGTACCCCTGCGGTGTGCAGGGCCAGTGCCAGGGTACCGGCATTGGGCCCGAGGCCCGCGGCCAGCACCATCAGGGCTGCCCATACCAGCTCGGGCACGGCGCGCAGGGCGTTGAGCAGCAGACGGGCCGCGCCTTGGGCCATATTGCCGAAGCGGCCAGCTGCTGGCAGGGCGATGAGCAGGCCCAATAGCGCCGCCAGCAGGGTGCCGAGTGCCGACATGGCGAGGGTCTCCAGGGCGCCCCAGCCGATGGCCCTGAGGTGGGGGCTGGAGAAGTCCGGCTGGAGGAAGCGCGCCGCGTAGCTGCCCATCTGCTGCAGGGCGTCGCCACTGACCAACGCACCCAGGTCGATGCCCAGCCAGATAAACGAAGCGGCCGCGGCCGCCAGCAGGGCAAGAATCACCAGAATGTTGCCCGCCCTCATGCGAACCTCCCGCGCAGGAAGCGGCTGAGCTGGTCGGCCAACAGCACCAGGGCAAGGAAGGTCAGCAGCATGCTGGCGACTTCACCGCCGGCGAACATGCGCATGGACAGGTCCATCTGCTGACCGAGTCCGCCTGCGCCGACGAAACCCATTACGACCGAGGCGCGCACTGCGCATTCCCAGCGATAGACGGTGTAGGAAATCATCTCCGCCGCCGCGCTGGGCAGCACGCCATAGGCGAATGCGGCCAGGCGCGGGCTGCCGGCGGTGAGCAGGGCGCGGGTGGGGCGCGGGTCGACGGACTCGAAGATTTCCGCATAGACCTTACCCAGCATGCCGCTGTAGGTGATGGCGATGGCCAAGACCCCGGCGGTGGGACCCAGGCCCACAGCGCGGACGAAGAGCAGCGCCCAGACGATTTCCGGCACGCTGCGCAGGAAGATCAGCAGGCCGCGCACCGGCCAGCGCAGGGCCTGGGCCCACCAGGCCGGACGACCGCCAAGGGGCAGGGCGGAGAGCGACAGGGCGCGGCTGGCCCAGAGCGAGGCCGGCACGGCGATCAGCAGCGCCAGGCTCATGCCGGCGGTGGCGATGGCCAGCGTCTCCAGGGTGGCACGGCCCAATAGAAGCAGAAACTCCTCGCCGTGCTCGGGCGGCCAGAAGGCGGAAAGAAACTGCCCCATGGTGCGGGCGTTGCCTTCGTCCAGCAGCACCGCCGGGTTCAGCTCGCTCAGCTTCAGGCCGGGCCAGAGCAGCGCCACGGCCAGCAGGGTCAGCAGCAGCCGGGGCAGCGCAGCAGGGTCGTGAGGCGCCGATCTCAGCATCGTGGAATATGCAGCGCGGGGGCCGCTACGGGGGGGGAGGACGGCACGTCGCTGCGTAATTGCTCGTTGGCGTAGAGGGCGTCCAGGTCGGCCTGTCTAACGGCCTCCCGTGGGCGATCGAAGGCGATGCGCCCGTCGCGCACACCCACGATGCGCGGGAAGTGTGCCAGTGCCAGTTCCACTGCGTGCAAGCTGGCCAACAGGGTGACGCCGCGGCGGCTGGCATCGGCGCAGAGCACGCCGAGGGTGTGGTCGGCCAGCACCGGGTCCATGGCCGAAACCGGTTCGTCGGCGAGGATCAGTTCCGGGGCCTGGTAAAGCACACGGGCGATGCCTACGCGCTGCAACTGGCCACCGGAGAGTTGGTCGCAGCGCTCGAAGAGCTTGTCGGCGAGATCGAGGCGGGCAAGGGCCATTTGGGCGCCTGTGCGGTCCAGCGGGTGCAGCAGACTGAGCAATCCCTTGGCCAAGGACCATTGGCCGAGCTTGCCGGCCAGAACGGCGGTGACCACCCGCTGGCGCGGAGGAATCGGAGGGGCCTGGTGGACGAGTCCAATGCGCGAGCGAAGGCGCTGGCGCTCCCGCGCAGAGAGCGCCCAAGGCGCCGCACCGAGCAACTGGAACTGCCCGGTGGCGGGTTTCAGGCTGGTGGCGATCAGGCGCAGCAGGCTGGTCTTGCCGGCACCGGAAGGGCCGATGATGGCTACCCGTTCGCCGCTGCCGACGCTCAGGTCGATAGCCTGCAGGGCAGGCTGGCCGTTGGCGTGGACCAGGTCCACGCCGTGTAGCGACAGGCTCACTTCAACAGGCCGGCCGAGCGTGCTGCTTCTTCGATGCCCTGGTAGTTCTCGGGCTTGGTCGGGATGAAGCGGGTAGCGGCTTGCAGGTCGAGGATCGCCTTGTGTTCCGGGTTGGCCGGGTCGAGGGCGAGGAAGGCCTGCTTGATCTTCTCGGCCAGGGCCGGGTCCAGGGTGCCGCGTACGGTCCAGTTGTAGTCGTAGTAGGTCGGGGTGGTGGCGAAGACTTTCACCTTGTTGGTGTCGACCTTGCCAGCATCCACAAGCTTCTGCCAGACGCTGGCGTTGAGCACGCCGCCATCTACCTTGCCAGCCTGGACCCAGGCCACGGTGGCGTCGTGGGCGCCGGAGTAGGCGACGCGAGAGAAGAACTCCTCGGGCACGACGCCGTCCTGTTGCATGAAATAGCGCGGCATCAGGCTACCGGAGGTGGAAGACACCGAGCCGAAGGCGAAGGTCTTGCCCTTGAGATCCTGCAGGGACTTCACCGCTGGATCGGCGCTGATGAATTTGCTGGTGAACTTCTCGTCCTGCTCACGTTGTACCAGCGGAACGGCATTGCCGGTTTTCAGGCGGGTCTGGACGAAGGTGAAGCCGCCGAGCCACGCCATGTCCAGACGGTCGGCCGCCAGGGACTCAACCACCGCGGCGTAGTCGGCCACGGGGACGAACTCGACCTTCATGCCCAGTTGCTGCTCGAGGTAAGCGCCGAGGGGCTTGAATTTGCGCAGCAGTTCGGTAGGGGCTTCATCTGGAATGGCCGACACCTTCAAGGTTTCGGCGGCTTGGGAAACAACGGCGGACAGGGACAGGGCGATGCCGGCCGCGAGGGCCAAGGAGCGTTTGAACATGGGATTCTCCGGTTCAATAGCGGAAAAGGCAGGCGGATTATAGTGATCGGACGACCGCTTGGTAGCTTCATCTCGCTGACCAGGCAGTTAAGATGTGCGTTTCGCCAACCGCCTGGAGTTACGGCATGACCGCTCCCCTGCCTTCCATTGCCTTTGCCGGCATCGGCCTGATGGGCCTGCCCATGACCCGCCGCCTGCTGGCTGCCGGCTTCCCGCTGACCGTGTGGAACCGTTCCCCGGAAAAGTGCGCGCCGCTGCTGGAACAGGGCGCCCGCCGTGTGATGACGCCGGCCGAACTCTGTGCCGAGGCGGATATCGTGATGCTCTGCCTGGCTGACACCCGCGTTGTGCGCAAGGTGGTATTCGGAGAAGGCGGCATTGTCGAACGGGCGAAGCCCGGGCAACTGCTGGTGGACTTTTCCAGCCTGGAACCGGCTGCTACCCGCGAGATGGCTGCGGAGCTTGAAGCCCGCACCGGTATGCGCTGGATGGATGCGCCCGTCTCTGGCGGCACCCCCGGCGCCGAGGCCGGCACCCTGGCGATCATGGCCGGCGGCCATGAAGACGACGTAGAACGGGTGCGGCCGATCCTCGCTCATCTGGGCCAGCGACTGACTCGCATGGGCGGGGTAGGTGCCGGGCAGGTGACCAAGGTGTGCAACCAGATGATCGTGGCCTGCAATGCCTTGGTGATCGCCGAAGTGGTGGCCCTGGCCGAGAAGGCAGGGGTGGACGCCAGTCTGATCGCCCCGGCGCTGGCCGGCGGTTTCGCAGACTCCAAGCCGCTGCAGATCCTCGCGCCGCAGATGGCTGAGAGCCATTTCGAGCCGATCAAATGGCATGTGCGCACGCTGCTGAAAGACCTGGACACTGCCGTGCGCCTGTCCCGCGAGCACGACTCGGCGACGCCCCTCAGCGGCCTGGCAGCGCAACTGATGCGTCTGCACGGCAGCCAGGGCAATCTGGAGCGCGATCCGGCTACGCTGGTGGAAATGTACCGGGAGAATCACTGATGAAGATCGCCGCCAACCTGTCCCTGCTGTTCACCGACCGCCCGTTGATCGAGCGTGTGATCGCTGCGCGCGTCGCCGGTTTCGATGGCGTGGAGGTGCAGTTTCCCTACGAGTTGCCGGCTATCCGCATGAAGGAAGTGCTGGAAGCGGCCGGCCTGCCGCTGATCCTGTTCAACCTGCCGGCCGGCGACCTGATGGAAGGTGGCCCGGGTCTGGCTGCAGTACCAGAGCGCCAGGAGCAGTTCGACGATGCCTTGGCTCAGGCGCTGGCTTATGCCGCGATGACCCGCCCGCGCTTCGTCAATGTGCTGGCTGGGCGCAAGGTCGACGGTGTGACTCGGGAGCGGGCACTGGCCTGTCTGGCCGCTAACCTGCGCAAGACGGCCGAGGCCTTTGCCGTACTGCGTATTGGTGTGGTCTGCGAGGCGATCAACCCGCTGGATATGCCGGGCTTCTTGATCAACACCCCGGAGCAACTGGATGAGCTGCTGCGCGACGTGGATCATCCCAACCTCAGTGCCCAGTACGACCTCTATCACATGGCTCGCCAGGGCGTAGACGCAGCTGCGGGCATTCGCCTTCTGGCCGGCCGTATCGGCCATGTGCAGTTCGCCGACTGCCCCGGTCGTGGCGAACCGGGCACGGGCAACACCGACTTCGGCCCGGCGCTGCACGCCCTGCAGGAAGACGATTACCCCGGCTGGATGGGGGCTGAATACAAGCCTGCCGGTGTGACCGCCGATACCCTCGGCTGGCTGCCGGAATGGAAGGCCAAGCTGGCCTGAATCGATGCAGATCACTGTGTAGGGGCGAATTCATTCGCCAAGGGGCGCGTAGCGACCCCAACAGATTTTCAGGGCAGGCCGTTGGCCTGCTTGGCGAATGATTTCGCCCCTACAGGACAACAATCCGCCCTTTGTAGAGAGAACCATGACCGACCCCATTCGCCTCACCCAGTACAGCCACGGCGCTGGCTGCGGCTGCAAGATTTCCCCCAAGGTGCTGGAGGTTATCCTCGCCGGCAGCGGCGCGCAGAACCTCGACCCTAAGCTCTGGGTGGGCAACGCCTCCAGGGACGACGCAGCGGTCTACGCCCTGGACGAGGAGCGCGGTGTAGTGTCCACCACCGACTTCTTCATGCCGATTGTCGACGACCCCTATGACTTCGGCCGCATTGCCGCGACCAACGCTATCAGCGACATCTACGCGATGGGCGGCGACCCGCTGATGGCCATCGCCATTCTCGGCTGGCCGGTCAACCTGCTGTCGCCGGAAGTGGCTCGCGAAGTGATTCGGGGTGGCCGCTCGGTGTGCGATGAGGCGGGCATTCCGCTGGCCGGAGGACACTCCATCGATGCTCCCGAGCCGATCTTCGGTTTGGCCGTCACTGGCGTGGTGGATAAACGCAATATGAAGCGCAACGACACCGCTACCGCCGGTTGCAAGCTCTACCTGACCAAGCCGCTGGGCATCGGCATCCTCACCACCGCCGAGAAGAAGGGCAAGTTGCGCGAGGCCGATGTAGGGCTGGCCCGCGACTGGATGTGCACGCTGAACAAGCCGGGCAGCCGCTTCGGCAAACTGGCAGCGGTCAAGGCGATGACGGATGTCACCGGCTTCGGCCTGCTCGGCCATTTGGTGGAGATGGCCGACGGCAGTGGCCTTACCGCCCGTGTCGAGTACGCCAAGGTGCCCAGCCTTCCTGGCGTGGAGTACTACCTGGAACAGGGCTGCGTGCCCGGTGGCACCCTGCGCAATTTCGATAGCTACGGCGATCGCCTGGCACCTTTGGCAGAGGTGCAGAAGCTGCTGCTTTGCGATCCGCAGACCAGTGGCGGCCTGCTGGTGGCGGTGACTCCGGAAGGGGAGGCGGAATTCCTCGCAGTGGCCGAGGAGCTTGGCCTGCAGCTGGCACCTATTGGCAAGCTGCACGAGCGACAGAGTCTCGCGGTCGAGGTGTTCTGATGCGTCCGGACACCTCGAATTACCGCGACATCTTCCTCAATGACCTGCCGATGATGGACGCCCGCGCTCCGGTGGAGTTCGTCAAGGGCGCCTTCCCGCATACGGTCAATCTGCCGCTGATGACCGACATCGAGCGGCAGAAGGTGGGCACCAGCTATAAACAGCATGGCCAGGAAGCTGCCATCGCCCTTGGCCACCAATTGGTCAGCGGCGCCATCAAGGCGGAGCGCATCGAAGCTTGGGCTGCTTTCGCTCGCGCCAATCCCCAGGGCTATCTCTACTGCTTCCGTGGCGGGCTGCGTTCACAACTGGTCCAGCAATGGCTGAAGACGGAAGCGGGCATCGAGTATCCACGCGTGAAAGGTGGCTACAAGGCGATGCGGACCTTCCTCCTGGAAACCACCCAGGATGCCGTGACCCAGTGCGACTTCGTACTGGTCGGCGGCCTCACCGGTACCGGCAAGACCGACGTGATTGCCCAGTTGGCTAACGGCCTGGACCTGGAAGGCCACGCCAACCACCGCGGTTCCAGTTTCGGCAAGCGCGCAACCCCGCAACCGGCGCAGATCGACTTCGAAAACGCGCTGGCCATCGACATCCTGAAGAAGCGTGCAGCGGGTCATGAACAGTTCGTGCTGGAGGACGAAGGGCGCATTGTCGGCAGTTGCTCGGTTCCGCTGGAGCTTTACCAGGGCATGCAAGCGTTCCCGCTGGTCTGGCTCGACGACAGTTTCGAGGACCGGGTGGAGCGCATCCTGCGCGATTACGTGGTGAACCTGTGCGCGGAGTTCATCGCGACCCACGGCGACGAGCACGGCTTCACGCGCTTCGCCGAACGGTTGCGCCAGAGCCTGGACAACATCGTTCGGCGCCTGGGCGGCGAACGCCACCAGCGCATGACGGCGCTGATGGACCATGCCCTGGTCGAGCAGCAAGCGACCGGGAATGTTGACTTGCACCGGGGCTGGATCGAAGGCCTGCTGCGCGAGTACTACGACCCCATGTACGCGTTTCAGCGTGAGAGCAAGGCGTCGCGCATCGAGTTCGCCGGGGAGCAGGCGGCGGTGCTGGAGTACTTGCGGCAGCGTCGGCCAGCGCGGGGCTGATTCAGCCCCTCACGCCGGATTCGTATCCACCGGCCTCAAGGGCAGCACATTGCTGTTGCCCAGCCCGTGGGGTTGGCGCAGGAATTCTTCGATGCTGACCAGTGGCTGGGGACGACTGAGCAGATAGCCCTGGATGTAGTCGCAGCTATGGCCGCGCAGGAAGTCCAGCTGTTCGCGGGTCTCCACCCCTTCGGCCACCACCTGCAAGTGCAGCGTGTGGGCCATGCCGATGATGGCCTGGACGATCTCCATGTCGGCACGGCTGTCGGGGATGTCCATGACGAAGGAACGGTCGATCTTCAGGGTATCCAGGGGCAGGCGCTTCAGGTAGGCAAGCGATGAGTAGCCGGTGCCGAAGTCGTCGATGGAGATGCTTACGCCCAGATTGCGGATGCGTTCCAGCAGGTGCAGGGCCTGGTTGACGTTGTGCATCAGGGCATTTTCGGTGACTTCCAGCTCCAGCCGCTGCGGCCGTACGCCGTTCTCCCGCAGGGCGCGTTGTACTTCGTCCGCCAACTCGTCGCGGCAGAGGTTGAGTGCCGAGCAGTTGACTGCAACGCGCAGGTCCGGAAAGCCCTGGGCGGCCAGGCTGGCCAGGTCTCGACAGGCTTGACGCAGCACCCAGGCGTCCAGCTGGGCGATGAATCCGTTGGCCTCGGCTACGCCGATGAAACGATCTGGCGGCAGCAGGCCGAGCTGTGGGTGCTGCCAGCGCACCAGTGCTTCCAGCTTGGCCACCCGGCCAGTGTGCAGGTCGAGGATCGGCTGGTAACTGAGGTACAGGCCCTGTTCCTTGGCCAGCGCGAGGTGCAGTTCCTCTTCCAGTTGCAGCTCGAAGGTGGCCTTGTTCTTCAGATGACGGCTGAAGAAGTGCAGGTTATTGCGTCCGCTGCTCTTGGCCTGGTAGAGCGCGAGGTCTGCATGCTTGAGCAGTTCCTCGCAGGTTTCGCCATCGTCCGGGTAGACGCTGATGCCGATGCTGGTAGTCATGGTGATGTTGCGCCCGGCCAGGGTGATGGGTTCCTTCATGCGCTCCATGATGCGCTGGGACAGGGTCTTGGCCTCCATCAGGTTGTCCAGGCTGGCGAGCACGCAGAATTCGTCGCCTCCCAGCCGCGCGATCACATCTTCGCGACGCAGCACGCTGCGTACCCGTTCGGCCACCACCTTGAGCAACTCATCGCCAGCGTCGTGGCCCAGGCTGTCGTTGATGCGCTTGAAGTGGTCGACGTCAAGGAACATGACCGCCAGTGACTGCTTGAGCTCGGCGTGGGTTTGCAGCTTTTCCACGAAGTACTCGTTGAAGGCGCGCCGGTTGGGGAGGTTGGTCAAGGGGTCGAAATGGGCAACATTCTGCAGTTTCACCTTCACCTGCTCGAGTTCACCCAGCAGGTTGCTGACATGCTGCAGGTCGAGCTCCTTGCGTTGCAGTTTCTTGTCGACCCAGGCCACGCCCAGGGCAAAAAGCAGCACCATGCCGACAATCACCGCCAGGCTGGAACCAAGCTGTACGGCATTGTCCGCAGGTTCCAGATACAGTTCGGTGCCCTCCGGCACCGCCAGTTGCAGGGCCAGCATACCGGTGAAGTGCATGCTGCAAATGGCGCCCCCCATGGTCAGGCTGGCAGGGATCTTGAGCAGTTGGTGGCCTTCGCCGCGCTCGCGGAAGAAGGTGGACAGAAGCATGGCGGCCATGCTGGCAGCGATGGCGACGCCTACCGAGATGAAGACCATGCCGGGGTGGTAGTACTGGGTCGCCACCGAGCGGATGGCGGCCATGCCGCAGAAGTGCATGAGGGCGATGCCAAGGCCGACGGCCAGCGCCGCAGCCATATAGTGATGCGGTTCGACCTCGGAGCGGCCGAGGGTGTGCATGCCCACCAATGAGGCGGCGATTACGATCAGAAGGGAAAGCGTAGTGGTGGGGATGTCGTAGTCGATGGCGATCGGTGTCTCGAAGGCCAGCATGGCGATGAAGTGCATCGTCCAGATTCCGCCACCCAGGCAGCCGGCGCCGAGCCAGCTCCAGCGTCGTCGGGTTTCCGGCTGCTGGGCATGTGCGACCCGCTCGACCATGTCGAACGCGCAGTAGCTGGCACCCGAGGCCACGAGGAAGGCCAGCAGCACAAGCCAGCTGTTGTGGGTGCATGCCAGCAATATCTGGCCATCCGCGGGAAGTGCAGTACCGAAACGCAGGCCCAGCCAGTCCATAGAGGGGATTCCCATGCAGACGGTTAGACTTCGGGGGAGGGGGTTGCTGGCACAGTGCCGTCAGTATAGTCAGCGTGGGTGACCTAGATTGGACGTCCGTACCTGGGCGCTGAACGGTCGTCGGTGGGGGATGGTCGGCAGGGGCAGGCCTTCATCGCCGCCGCATCGGGTTACATAAATCAAACTAATTTTCGCAGACAGTAGTCGGCAGGACCCTCTAGATTGCAGTATCGACCCCGGCTTGCGGTTACCCGGAGGCCTGACAACAACAACGAGACCGACTCATGCAGCAATCTCCTCAAGCAGCCAATGCCTGGCGCGTGCTCTTTCTGCTGTTCCTGGCGAACCTGTTCAACTTCTTCGACCGCACCATCCCGGCCATCATCATCGAGCCGGTGCGTCATGAGTGGAGCCTGAGCGACTTCCAGTTGGGCCTGATCGGAACCGCTTTCACGCTGGTCTACGCGGTCGCCGGCGTACCGCTGGGGCGCATGGCCGATACTGGCGCGCGAAAGAAGATCATGGGCTGGGGCCTTGCGGTTTGGAGCGGCCTGACGGCCGTGAACGGCCTGGCCTGGAACTTCTGGAGCTTCCTGCTGGTGCGCATGGGGGTCGGCATTGGTGAAGCCAGCTACGCGCCAGCGGCCAACTCGCTGATCGGCGACCTTTTCCCCGCTCACAAGCGCGCCCGCGCCATGGGCATCTTCATGCTCGGTCTGCCACTCGGCCTGGTGCTGGCCTTCTTCACTATCGGCGCCATGGTCAAGGCCTTCGACAGCTGGCGTGCACCGTTCTTTATCGCCGCCGTGCCGGGACTGGTCCTGGCGCTCTTCATGTTCTTCATCAAGGAGCCTGCCCGCGGCGCCGCCGAAGCCGTGAAGGTGTCATCCACAACGCCGGTAGACAAACCGCTGCGCCGGGTGCTGGCGATCCGCACCTTCTGGTGGCTGACCCTCGCAGGCCTCACTTACAACTTCGCCACCTATGCCACCAACTCTTTCATGGTGCCGATGCTGCAACGCTACTTCCTGATGCCGCTGGAGCAGGCAGCCATCGCCACGGGCATCATCACTGGCCTCACCGGCCTGGTGGGGCTGACGCTGGGCGGCTGGGTGGCGGACAAGGTGCACCAGAAGTCCGAGCGCGGCCGCCTTCTGCTGGCGGCCTTCAGCATGCTCGTGGCGGCGGTTTGCACCGGCTATGCGCTGCTGGCCGGGCGTATCGAGATTGGCCTGTTCGTTGCCATATTCAGTCTGGGTTGGCTGTTCGCCTACAACTTCTACACCTGCGTCTACACCGCCATCCAGGATGTGGTGGAGCCGCGCCTGCGGGCGACCGCCATGGCGCTGTTCTTCGCCGGTCTCTACCTGCTGGGCGGGGGGCTTGGCCCGGTGGTCGTGGGGCTTCTGTCGGACCACTACTCCCAGGCGGCGATGCTGGCGGCCGGCGCGAGCGAGATGAACGAGACGTTCAAGGCCGTGGGCCTGCACAACGCCATGTTCCTGGTGCCGGTAGCGCTGACCCTGACCATGCTGGCGTTGTTCCAGGCGGCGCGTTGCTTCGTGCGCGATGCGGCGAACATGCGCGAAGGGCTGGCGGCGGCTGCAGCGGCAGCCTGATCGCCGTCCGAACGTAAAACGGCCCGCAATTGCAGGCCGTTTTTTTGAGGTGCGTTAATGGCCAGGGTGCCTGGCTGGACGGGTTGAGCGATACCGATCAACTCCTGCTGATGGGTATCGCTTCGTTCAAGCGGAGTGCCGCCCGTCACATCCTGCGAACCGCCCTTAGCCTGCGACGAGGATTCGAATCGACTCCAGGCGCAGGGCCGCCTTGTCCAGCAGTTGAAGCCCCTCGTCACGCTGGTGACGAACAGCTTCCAGTTCGCTGTCGCGTACGCTCGGGTTCACTGCCTGGAGCGCAGTGAGGCGCGCGAGCTCCTCGTCCAGTTCGGCCTTCAGGCGGCGCTGGGCTTCGGCCACGCGTTCGGCATGGCGCGGGGCGATCTTGGCTTCGGCGGCGTTGATCTGTGCCGCGAGCACGTCGCGCTGGGCCTGGACGAACTTGTTGGCACTGCCGCGCGGCACGCTCTCCAGTTGGTCGTTAAGGGTGTCGAAAGACACTTTGGAGGCCAGGTCATTGCCATTGGCGTCCAGCAGGCAACGCAAGGCCTTGGGTGGCAGGAAGCGGCTGAGCTGCAGGGCGCGCGGGGCCACCGCTTCGCTGACATAGATCAGTTCCAGCAGCACGGTGCCGGGCTTGAGTGCCTTGTTCTTGATCAGCGCCACGGCGGTGTTGCCCATGGAGCCGGAGAGCACCAGATCCATGCCGCCCTGCACCATCGGATGTTCCCAGGTGAGGAACTGCATGTCCTCGCGGGACAGGGCTTGGTTGCGATCGTAGGTGACGGTCACGCCTTCGTCGTCGCCGAGGGGGAAGCCAGCGTCGAGCATCTTCTCGCCGGGCTTGAGTACCAGGGCGTTCTCGGAGTGGTCTTCGCTGTCGATACCGAAGGCTTCGAACAGCGACTCCATATAGATGGGCAGGGCGAACTGGTCGTCCTGCTCGAGAATGTCCTCAACCAGTTGCTCGCCCTCACCGGCACCGCCGGAGTTGAGCTCCAGCAGGCGGTCGCGGCCGTTGTGCATTTCGCTTTCGAGGCGTTTGCGCTCGGTTTCGGCTTCGTTCACCAAGGCGTTCCAGGCATCGTCGTCGCCGCCTTCGAGCATCGGTAGCAGGCGCGGGCCGAACTGGTGCTGGATGGCATTGCCGGTGGGGCAGGTGGCGAGGAAGGCGTTCAGTGCCTGGTGGTACCACTGGAACAGGCGTTCCTGCGGGCTGGTTTCCAGGTAGGGCACATGAAGCTGGATGGTGTGCTTCTGGCCGATCCGGTCGAGACGGCCAATACGCTGTTCCAGCAGGTCCGGGTGGGCCGGCAGGTCGAACAGCACCAGGTGATGGGCGAACTGGAAGTTGCGGCCCTCGGACCCGATCTCCGAGCAGATCAGCACCTGGGCGCCGAACTCTTCGTCCGCAAAGTAGGCGGCGGCACGGTCGCGCTCGAGGATGCTCATGCCTTCGTGGAACACGGTGGCAGGGATGCCGGAGCGCACACGCAGGGCGTCTTCCAGGTCCAGGGCGGTTTCCGCGTGGGCGCAGATCACCAGCACCTTGAACTTCTTCAGCATCTTCAGGGTGTCGATCAGCCACTCGACGCGCGGGTCGAAGCGCCACCAGCGCTCGGCGTCATCGCCGTTGTCCTGCTGGGACTGGAAGCTGACTTCCGGGTAGAGGTCCGGGTGGTCACCGATCGGCAACTCCATGTACTCGACCGGGTTGGGCAGTGGATAGGGGTGCAGGTTGCGTTCGGGGAAGCCCTGCACGGCGGCGCGGGTGTTGCGGAAGAGCACGCGGCCGGTGCCGTGGCGGTCCAGCAGCTCACGCACCAGGCGCGGAGCGGCTTCCTCGTCGCCAGCGGCCAGGGCTTTGAGCAGGCCTTCGCCTTCTTCCCCGAGGAAGCCTTTGATGGTCGCTTCGGCCTTGGCGCTCAGGCGACCCTGGTCCAGCAGTTCCTGGACGGCTTCTGCCACCGGGCGGTAGTTGGCGCTTTCGGCGCGGAAGGCTTCCAGGTCGTGGAAACGGCTCGGGTCCAGCAGGCGCAGACGTGCGAAGTGGCTTTCCTGGCCCAGCTGTTCCGGGGTGGCGGTGAGCAACAGCACGCCGGGGATGGTTTCGGCCAGTTGCTCCACCAGACGGTATTCGGGGCTGGCCTGTTCCGGGTGCCAGACCAGGTGGTGGGCTTCGTCGACTACCAGCAGGTCCCAACCGGCGGCGAAGGCGGCATCCTGGGCGCGCTCGCTGCTTTTCAGCCACTCTAGGGAAACCAGGGCCAACTGGCTGTCCTCGAAGGGGTTGCTGGCGTCGCTTTCGGCAAAGCGTTCGGCGTCGAAGAGGGCGACCTGCAGGTTGAAGCGACGGCGCATTTCCACCAGCCACTGGTGCTGGAGGTTCTCCGGTACCAGGATCAACACCCGGCTGGCGCGACCGGAGATGAGCTGGCGGTGGATGACGAGGCCGGCTTCGATGGTCTTGCCCAGGCCCACTTCGTCGGCCAGCAGGACGCGCGGCGCTACACGGTCGGCCACTTCACGGGCGATGTGCAGTTGGTGGGCGATGGGCTGGGCGCGGGTGCCGCCCAGGCCCCAGAGGGAGGATTGCAGCAGGCGCGAGCGGTGCTCCAGGGTGTGGTAGCGCAGGGCGAACCACTTGTGCGGGTCGATCTGGCCGGCGAACAGGCGGTCATTGGCCAGGCGGAATTGGATAAAGTTGTTCAGCTGGGTTTCCGGCAGGATGCGGGGCTCATTCTGCGCGGTGATGCCGTGGTAGATCAGCAGGCCGTCGATATCCTCGACTTCCTGGACGTTGAGCTTCCAGCCGTCGAAGTGGGTGATTTCGTCGCCCGGGGCGAAGCGCACGCGTGTCAGCGGCGCATTGCGCAGCGCGTACTGGCGGGTCTCGCCAGTGGCCGGGTAGAGCACGGTGAGCAGGCGGCCATCCGATGTCAGGATGGTTCCGAGCCCAAGCTCTGCTTCGCTGTCACTGATCCAGCGTTGCCCCGGTTGATACTGCTGCGCCATGCGTGTCTCCCTGAGATGAAAAAAGCCGCGTATGTTAACGGAACCGAGGGCGCAGGGCGACGCCGGATGCGGCCCGTATATCCGCAAAAGTGTAGCGAGCGCCGTTAAAGAAGCGGCAAAGACGGCCGACAGACTGACCAAAGGAGGGCTTCAACATGTTGCCACCCATTCCGCAAGGCCTGGTCCCTGTTACCGCCCAGCAGGATGTGGTCAGGCCGCGCCCAGACATTCTGCCGGTCACGCCCGTGCAGGAGAGCGCGCAAGAGAGTGCCGTCAGCCTGGACAAGCGCCATCCTCAGGAGGCCGAGGAACTGCTGCGCGAGGAGCAGCGGCGGCGCCAACGGCGAGGCTACACGCCCCAGGAGCTGGCCACGGGGGAAGTGGCTGAAGCGGACCAGGCCGTGCTGGACGAGTTGCCGCGTCAGGGGTTGTGGGTGGATGTGGAGGTTTGAGCCGAGCACAATGGGCCTGATTCTTCCTTGAGCCGACACCGGTGGACCTGTTCGACGAAATTCCCCTCCGATTGCCCGACGCCGAATTGCGCTTCGAACCGCACTTCCTTTCTTCGGCGCAGGCGAGCGATTGGCTGACCCGGCTGGTGGCTGAAACGCCTTGGGAACAGCCCGAAGTTCATCTCCATGGCCGTTACTATCCCGTGCCACGTCTGGTGGCGTGGTACGGCGACCCCGAGGCCAGCTACCGCTATTCCGGTCTGACCCACCAGCCCTTGCCCTGGACGCCACTGCTGGCGGAGATCCGCATACGGGTTGCAGAGGCCGTGGGGCAGCCCCTCAATGGTGTTCTCCTCAACTATTACCGAGATGGCCAGGATTCCATGGGCTGGCACAGCGACGACGAACCCGAACTTGGGCGCAATCCTCTGGTTGCCTCGCTCAATCTGGGTGGCACCCGCCGATTCGACCTGCGCCGCAAGGGCGGGAGCCGCATCGAGCACTCCCTGGAACTGGGCCATGGCGCGCTACTGGTCATGAGCGGGCCAACGCAGCATCATTGGCAGCATCAGGTGGCGAAGACCCGTATCCCTTGCGCCCCCCGGCTCAATCTCACCTTCCGCTGGATCCGCTTATGAGCAACGACGAAAATCTGATCGACTTCGGCGCCGAGCGCGACAAACGCATCCATGACGTCCACGAAAAGCGCCTGAACGACATGCGCAAGGCATTCGAGCAGGCCATGCCCCTTTCTCAGCCCAAGGGCAAGAAGGGCGGCAAGAAGCCGAAGAAGCGCTGAGGTCTCCCGGCCTTCACCGCACTTCGATCGGCGATCCACCGAGATTCTGTCCACGGCTTTGCGGGGGGCGAATTCATTCGCAAATGAATTGGCTCCCGCAAAGCGGCTGTTCCAAGCCTTTCCGCTGTCTCACACCCTCCGAAAATTGACCTGGATCAGTATCCAGACCGCCTTTCCGCGGGCCCTTGGAAGCTATTGATCCAGATCAATTTTCGCGTCCTGCTGCACGGGTACCTTGAGCCCATCGAAGCAACAACGCCACACGCAGGAGGCAGATCATGTTCGTCGATACAGTGGTTCTCGCCGGTATAGGCACCGTCGGCCTCATGGTCGCTTTCTTCGCCGGGGTTGGTTACTTCATCTGGAAGGACTCGCACAAGCGCAAGCCGCGTTGAGTTACTCCGGCTTTACAGGCACGCAAGGCACCTCGGGCGACTTCGGTCGCCCATTTTTTTGTTCCTGCTTTTCTTCCATCGCGGCCCGCGCCAGACTGGCGCCATGCCGATCCAGACCCTTTCCCGCCTCTCTGAAATCGATCCGCAGCACTGGAATGCCTTGCTGCCGAACGACCAGCCATTCCTGCAGCACGCCTTTCTCTGCGCCCTTGAAGAAAGCGGCAGCGTGGGTGGCCGTAGCGGCTGGCACCCGGCCCATCATCTTCTGCGCGGGAAGAGCGGCGAACTGAAGGCGGCTCTGCCGGCCTATCTCAAGAGTCATTCCTACGGCGAGTACGTCTTCGACTGGGCCTGGGCTGATGCCTGCCAGCGCTCTGGTATCCCGTACTATCCCAAGTTGCTGGCGGCGGTACCCTTCACTCCGGTAGGCGGTGCAAGGTTGCTGGCGGTAGATGACGCTGCGGCCGGCGAACTGCTCGACGCGGTGGTGGCCGATGTGGTTGCCGACGATCTCTCGGGCCTGCATATCAACTTCACCGATGCCTTTGCCGACCATCACCTGCGTGGCCGTGAAGGTTGGCTGGAACGCCTGGGCTGCCAGTTCCATTGGCGCAACCATGGCTACCGGGACTTCCAGGATTTTCTCGACGCCTTGAGTTCGCGCAAGCGCAAGCAGATCCGCAAGGAACGTGAGCAGGTGGCGGGGCAGGGGATCGAGTTCCAGTGGCACCGCGGCCAGGAGCTGGAGGAATCGGACTGGGATTTCATCTACGCCTGTTATGCCAACACCTATCGGGTGCGGGGCCAGGCGCCCTACCTGACGCGTGCCTTCTTCAGCCTGCTGGCCGAGCGGATGCCGGAGGCCATTCGCGTGGCGCTGGCGCTGCAATCGAACCGACCGGTTGCCATGGCGTTTTCGCTACAGGGGGGCGACACCCTCTACGGGCGCTACTGGGGGTGTCTGGCAGAGTTCGACAGGCTGCATTTCGAAACCTGCTTCTACCAGGGAATCGACCAGGCCATCGCCACAGGGCTCCAGCGCTTTGATGCCGGGGCCCAAGGTGAGCACAAGTTGATTCGAGGATTCGAGCCGGTGATCACCCGCTCCTGGCACTGGCTGGCCCATCCTGGTTTGCGTGCCGCGGTGGACGATTTCCTGGTGCAGGAGCGGGGTGGGGTGCTGGCCTACGCGGAAGAGGCGCGTGGCCTGCTGCCCTATCGGCGAGACTGATCAGCCGATCTGGGTGGTGTCGGGGGTTACGGTGCTGCCGCCCCACTCGAGGAAGCGGATCTTGTGGACTTCACCTTCGCTGTCTTCGTAGACGAGGGTGACCGGCACGACGCCGATTTTCTGGGAGGTATCGGTGCGGTGCAGCACTTTCTGGACGTCGATCTCCATCCCGTAGTGGTAGTCCACTGGCGCCACTCCGGCACCTTGATTCTGAAGGCCATCCTGGGCGAATACGCTGGGCGCGAGGCTGGAGAGCAGGGCGCTGACAACTGAGGCCATTTTCATAAGGCTTGTATTCCTCTGTTGGGTTTCGCTTACAAGGGACTTTATCTGACCCATCGAGAACGGTTAGTTCAGTGACCCCCTTCGGTGATACTGCTTTGAGCGTTTTTTGATCACCCGGAATTGCCCGAGGTAGAGGTGCTGCGACCGTTTGTCGCACTTCTGGAAATTTCCCCTTTCCTGGTCTACCGGAACGTTCGCTGTCCCGATCAATTCATTTGAACTTGGGAAGCCACGTCCTTAGGGCGTGGTCATGAATCATCGGCTGTGCCTGTGACGATCGGAATGCCTGATTTACAGGATGAAATCGGATTGTCAGTAGTGCGACGTGGCGGGACTCATTCCACGCCGACGAAGCCGCCGGTCTGGTGCTGCCAGAGGCGCGCGTACAGGCCCCCGTGCTCCAGCAGCTCCGTGTGGCTGCCGCTTTCGACGACGCGACCCTTGTCCAGCACCACCAGGCGATCCATACGGGCGATGGTGGAAAGTCGGTGGGCGATGGCGATCACCGTCTTTCCGCGCATCAGGGTTTCCAGGCTTTCCTGAATGGCGGCCTCCACTTCCGAGTCGAGTGCCGAGGTGGCCTCGTCGAGGATCAGGATGGGCGCGTCCTTGAGCAATACGCGCGCGATGGCGATGCGCTGGCGCTGGCCGCCAGACAGCTTCACGCCGCGCTCGCCGACATGGGCGTCGAAGCCGCAACGCCCACTGGCATCCGAGAGCAGCGGCACGAACTCATCTGCACGGGCCTTGCGAACGGCATCCTGCAGTTCGGCGTCGCTGGCTCTGGGGCGGCCGTAGAGCAGATTGTCACGGATCGAACGATGCAGCAGCGAGGTGTCCTGGGTGACCATGCCGATCTGTGCCCGCAGGCTCTCTTGGGTCACGCGGGCGATGTCCTGGCCGTCGATGAGGATGCGCCCGCGTTCCAGATCGTAGAGGCGCAGCAGCAGGTTGACCAGGGTCGACTTGCCGGCACCGGAGGGGCCGACCAGGCCGATCTTCTCTCCAGGCCGTACCACCAGGTCCAGGCCCTCGATCACCCCACTGCCCTTGCCGTAATGGAAGGCGATGTGCTCGAAGCGCACCTCGCCCCGGTCTACCCGTAGCGGCTCGGCATCCGGGTGGTCGGTCACCTGGCGAGGCACGGCGATGGTCTGCATGCCGTCCTGGACCTGGCCGATGTTGTCGAAGATGCCGGTGACCACCCACATGATCCAGCCGGACATGCTGATGATGCGGATCACCAGTCCGGTGGCCAGAGCAATGGCGCCGACACTGATCAGCCCCTGGTTGCACAGCCACAGGGCCAGGCCGCAGGTGCTGACGATCAGCAGGCCGCCCATGATGGTCACGGTGGCGTCCATGGCGGTGATCACCCGCGCCATCGCCTGGGATTTACGGGTCTGGTCGCCGATGGCTTCGCGGGCGTAGTCCTCTTCCTCGCGGGTATGGGCGAAGAGCTTGAGGGTGGTGATGTTGGTATAGCCGTCGACGATGCGCCCCATCAGCCGCGAGCGGGAATCGGAGGACTCCACCGAGCGCTGCTTCACCCGTGGCACGAAGTAGTGGAGTGCGCAGAGATACCCGGCTATCCACAGCGCCAGGGGAATCATGAGGCGCCAGTCCGCCTCGGCGAACAGCATCAGCGAACTGATCGCGTAGATCAGCACGTGCCAGAGCGCGTCCACCGCTTGCACCGCCGAGTCGCGCAGGGAGTTGCCAGTCTGCATGATGCGCTGGGCGATGCGTCCGGCGAAGTCGTTCTGGAAGAAGCCCAGGCTCTGTTTCAGCACATAGCGGTGGTTCTGCCAGCGGATCAGGTTGGTCAGGCCGGGCGTGATGCTCTGGTGCACCAGCAGGTCGTGCAGGCTGCCGAACAACGGCCGCAGGATCAGCGTCACCACGGCCATCCAGGCCAGTTCAGTACCGTGGCGCTGGAAGAGCTCGCCCACCGGAGTCGCCTGGACCATATCGACGATGCGGCCGAGGAAGCTGAACAGTGCCACTTCGATCAGGGCAACGATCAGCCCCACCAGTAGCAGGGCGCTGAAGATCGGCCAGACCTGGCGCAGATAGTAGGTGTAGAAGCGCAGCACGCTGCGCGGAGGCATCTCGTCTGGCGCCTGGCGAAAGACGTCGATAAGGCGCTCGAAGCGTTGAAAAAGCATGGCGAATCCATCCGAGAGTGGAGCGGTCGGCCCGGGCTTCCTGCCCGGGCTGAGAGCGTCAGAGCCGTTTGGCGGAGAGGATCACCACCGGTTGCAGCGGCACGTTCTGGAACATGCCGCGGTTGCCGGTGGGCACATTGGCGATCTGGTCCACGACATCCATGCCGCGTACCACCCTGCCGAACACCGCGTAGCCGAAGTCGCGGCCGCCGTGGTCGAGGAACGCGTTGTCGTTGTGGTTGATGAAGAACTGGCTGGTGGCCGAATTCACCTCCTGGGTGCGGGCCATGGCCAGGGTACCGCGCAGGTTGCGCAGGCCATTGTCCGCCTCGTTCTTGATCGGGTCGCGGGTGTCCTTCTGGCTCATCTCGGTGTCGAAACCACCGCCCTGGATCATGAAACCGGGGATCACGCGGTGGAACACGGTGCCGTTGTAGAAGCCGGCGTCCACGTAGTCGAGGAAGTTCTTCACGCTGACCGGGGCCTTGTCGGCCTCCAGTTCCACTTCGATCTCCCCAGCACTGGTGGTCAGCAGCACATGGGGCTTGTCGGCGGCCATTACGTTGAGGGATACGAGCAGGGCGCAGGCGCCCAGGACGAGTTTCTTCAGCATGGGTTTTGTTCCTTGTTGCGCTCCACTTCGGCCAGGAAGTCGAGCAGGGTGGTGTTGAAACGTTCGGGTTGGTCCAGCGGCGTGGCGTGACGGGAGTTCTCGATGACCACCAGGCGAGCGTTAGGCATCTCCTTTACGTAGGCCTCTTTCTGCGAAACCGGGGTGTAGTCGCGGTCGGCGGTGATCACCAGGGTAGGACACTGGATGCGTCGCAGGCGATCCCGCACGCCCCAGCCGATGATGGCGTTCAAGGCCGAGAGGTAGGCGCGTTTGTCGTTCTGCGGCCAGCGTTCCTCGATCTTGCGGCGCAGGTCGGCCTGCTCGGGCAGCGGGAACAGCAGGCTGCCCAGGGCCTTGGCAATGCTGTCGAGGCTGAGCAGGCGAGAGAAGGTCCAGCGCTTGGCGATTTCCAGGTAGTCCTTCGGCGAGTGGGGCTTCACCTCAGGTCCGCTGTTGACGATGGTCAGGCTGCGCAGCAGTTCGGGATGATCGACGCCGAGCTGGAAGCCGATCATGCCGCCCATGCTGATGCCCACCAGATGGACGTCGATCAGTCCGAGGTGCTCGATCAGTGCCGTCACGTCATCGGAGAAAGCGGCGATGCTGTAGCGCTCGCGCGGCTTGTCGGAGCGGCCGTGGCCGCGCACATCGAGGACGACCACCCGGTACTGGGCGGCCAGGGCAGGGACCTGGTACTCCCAGTCTCGGGTGCTCGAACCCAGCCCGTGGACCAGCACTACCGGCATGCCGTGGCCGTAATCCTCGTAATGAAGCTGACAACCATCGTTCTCGAAGTAGGACATGCATGACCTCCTGTCAGATGCTGGAAACCGGTGCCGCGAAGGCAACGTCGAGCGGTGCGGAGTCGAAGGTCTTGATCAGTTCGACCAGGATCTGCGAGGCCGGCCCAAGAGCCTTGTCCTTGTTGGCGTAGAGAGAGAAGGAGGGATGGCGGCTGCCGCCTTGCTCCATGGGCAAGGGCTTGAGCTGGCCTTCCTTGAGCTCCCGTTCGATCAGGTGGCGTGGCAGCCAGGCGAAACCGAGGCCGCTGCTGACAAAGTTGGCGGCGGTTGACAGGCTACCCACCGTCCAGCGTTGTTCGGCGCCCAGCCAGCCGACGTTGCGTGGCTGGGTACGCCCCGTGTCGCGGATCACGACTTGCAGTTGGCTCTCCAGGTCCTGGAAGTTGATCTGGCGTTGCAGTCGGTGCAGGGGGTGGTCGGGATGGGCGACCGCGATGAACTCCACCGAACCGAGGCCAGCGCCCAGGTAGCCCTGGATGTCCAGGGTGGTAATGGCCAGGTCCGCGGAGCCTTCCAGCAGCACCTCCTCGACACCGGACAGCACTTCCTCACGCAGGCGCACGCGGCAACCGCGACTCTGCGGCATGAAGGCGGACAGTGCACGCACCAGGCGGGCGTTGGGGTAGGCCGCGTCGACGACCAGGCGTACTTCCGCCTCCCAGCCCTGCTCCATGTGGTGCGCGAGTTCTTCAAGCTGGCTGGCCTGCTTGACCAACTGCCGCGAACGACGCAACAGCACTTCGCCTGCTTCGGTCAGCACCGCCTTGCGCCCTTCGATGCGCAACAGGGGAACGCCCAGTTGTTCCTGCATTCGCGCGACCGTATAGCTGACCGAGGATTGCGAACGGTGTGTAGCCTCGGCGGCTTGGGCGAAGCCGCCATGGTCCACCACGGCCTGGAGAGTGCGCCACTGGTCCAGGGTAACGCGCGGGGCTTTCATGCTGTCCTGCTCCTCTAGCTGCTTATGCCGGCAAATTGCGCGCGCCCATGGCGCTGATGTCGCTTGCGGCGCTCTGTTAAGCTCGCGTTCTCTGCACTGGAGATCGCCCATGAAAAAACTGTGTTGTGCCTTGTTCGTCCTGCTGCCAACCCTAGCCTTCGCCTACCCCATCGAGGTGGAGAAGCAGTACAACGGTGCGGAGATCGTCTACGACACCACAGACATCGACAACAACTTGGCCGCCATCAACATCCAGAACGTGGGTGGGACCACGGCCGAGTGCAAGGCAGTGTTCGTCAACGGCCCGGAGACTCCCAAGGTTCGCAAGGCGCTCATCGAGAGCGGCAAGAGCGCCTACCTGACCGCCAATTTCAATCGCGCGGTGATCAAACTGCGGATCAAGCTGACCTGTAATCCGAGGTAGCCGGTACGCGGATTCGGGCAAAGGAACCAGCCTAGTGCTGCTCCTGCTATAAATCAACTTTCTTGATATATTGTAGTGGATATTTACGCTTTTTTATCGATTTGTGACGACATAATCTGCGCCCCATCGACGCAATCAACCCCCGATGGAGGTAGCCAGAATGTCCCGTGTACTCGTCATCGAAAGCAGCGCCCGCCAGCAAGGTTCCGTCTCCCGCCAGCTCACCCAGGACTTTATTGCCAAGTGGCAAGCTGCTCACCCAGCCGATGAAATCACCGTTCGCGACCTCGCGGTGGACCAGGTACCGCACCTGGACGCCGACCTGCTGGGTGGCTGGATGAAGCCCGCCGACCAGCAGAGCGAAAGCGAGAAGGCTGCCCTGCAGCGCTCCAACCTGCTGACCGAAGAGCTGCTGGCGGCCGACGTACTGGTGATGGCTGCCCCCATGTACAACTTCGCCATCCCCAGCACCCTGAAATCCTGGCTGGACCATGTGCTGCGTGCCGGCGTCACCTTCACGTACACCGAAACCGGCCCGAAAGGTCTGCTCACCGGCAAGCGCGCCATCGTCCTGACTGCTCGCGGCGGTATCTATTCCGGTAGCCCGATGGATCACCAGGAACCCTACCTGCGCCAGGCCATGAGCTTCATCGGTATCCATGACGTGACCTTTATCCACGCCGAAGGCCTGAACATGGGCGGCGAGTTCCAGGAAAAAGGCCTGGCCTCGGCCAGGGCGCAACTGGCCCAGGTGGCCTGATTCGTTAGCTCCCCAGCTCCGCCAGGTGCTCCACCGCTCCGTGGACGCCTGCTGACTGCCCGGCCTGATTCAGGTCGGGCTTTTTTATTTGAGCAATGGAGAGATGCAGGCCGGCGACCTGCTTTCGCGAATGAGCGGGTTCCCGCCAAGGTCCCTGCCTGGCTTGGCAGCAAGTCCTGGCACGGATGGCCCATTCTCTCTCCAGAAAGGGTGTGGGGTGAGGGACGCTGCACCCGGTTCGGATTACCAAGCCATGCCGTTTTCAACAATGCCGACGACGGGTCTGCCTGGTTGGTCAGCTTTCCCCCCTTGTTAAGCTTTCGCTCGCGGCAAGGAAGGCGTATGTTCGCCGGCTGCTTTGCGAGGCCCCAGATGATTTCGCTTCATTCCCTTTCCTACGTGTCGAGGCGGCCATGAGGCTGTCGGGTCGTGGTGTCGCGCTGTCGCTGACGGCGTCCGTCCTCTTTGCCCTGATGCCGGGTTACGTGGGCGAGCTCGCGCCCCTGGATGGTGTGCAGATTTTCGCGCAACGGGTGCTCTGGTCGATTCCAGCGGTGCTCTTTCTATTGGTGCTGACCCGGCAGTGGTCGACGTTCATCTCGGTACTCGGTCGGTTGCGGCGCGAACCGTTGTTGCTGGCAGCCCTGCCGTTGGCGGCGGTGCTGATTGGCGTGCAATGGGGGCTGTTCCTTTGGGCGCCGCTGCAGGGGCGAATGCTGGAAGTGTCACTTGGCTATTTCCTGCTGCCCCTGGCAATGGTGGTGGCTGGCCGGCTGTTCTACGCCGAGCATCTGCGACCACTGCAACTGCTGGCGGTGCTCTGTGCACTGGCAGGTGTGCTCCATGAGCTCTGGCTGACCCGTGCCTTTTCCTGGCTTACCCTGGCTACTGCCCTGGGGTACCCGCCTTATTTCATGCTGCGTCGTTGGATGAGACTGGATGCGCTGTCCGGTTTCATCCTGGAGATGGCGGTGCTGGCGCCCCTCGCCATTTGGCTCATCGTGAGTTTTTCGCCACCGGGGGCGTTCAGCCAGGCGCCGCAGCTTTGGTGGCTGATTCCCGGGCTGGGGTTGCTGGGCACCCTCGCATTCGCCGCCATGATGGCGTCCAGCCGTCTCTTGCCCCTGGGGCTTTTCGGGATTCTCAGCTATGTGGAACCGGTGCTGCTGTTCGCGGTGGCGGTGGCTTTCCTGGGCGAGCCTTTCAACCCTGACCAGCTCTGGACCTATCTGCCAATCTGGCTGGCCGTGCTGCTGATCGGCTGGGACAGCGCCAACCTACTTCGCAAGCAGGCCCGGAAGGGCCTGTAGCACGTGGTCCCGCAGCAGCGGGGCCAGATGCTCCGGGTTGGGCTCACCGAGCCCCAGCCAGGCCAGTTCCTCCAACTCGGCTGCGGCCTCCACGGCGTGGGGCAGGCGGGCGACGAAGATTTCGGCATCCACCCAGGTATCCGCCTCGTTGGCAGCCAGCGCGCGAAAGCGGCCCAGGGGTTTCAGGGCCGATGCGTCCAGGCGCAGCTGGAGTTCTTCCCAGAGTTCACGTTCCAGGGCTTGGAGCGGGCTTTCGTCAGCCTCGCGTTTGCCGCCGGGCAGCATCAGTGCGCGGGTGCCACGCTTGCGTACCAGCAGTAAGCGGTCGTGCGGGTCCAGCAGGCAGGCAGCGGCGATATTCAGGGTGGTCATGGTGTTTCGGCTTCGGGCAGGAGTTGGTAGTGCAGCTGCACCACGCCGGTGGGGAAGCTGCGCTGCTCGCGGAGCTGGAGTCGGCGTTCCAGGCCGGTGGCGAACATCGGGATACCGGCGCCCAGCAGGTGGGGGATGAAGCTGACCACGAGTTCATCGAGCAGGCCGGCAGAGTAGCAGGTCCCCGCCAGCGAGCCACCTCCCACCAGCCAGATGCGTTTGCAGCCGTCGGCCGCCATTTGCTCGATGGCCTGGGTCGGCGCGTCATGGCAGATCCGGACATCTGAAGCGGCTTGTGCCAGGTCGCTGCCGGTCAGTACGGTGCAGGGTTTGCTGGGATAGGGCCAGTCACCGCCGAACGCCAGGACGGTTTCGTAGGTCACCCGCCCCATCAACAGTCCGTCGATGCTGTCGTAGAAAGCCTGGTAGCCGTGGTCGTCGCCTGCTTCTTCAATGGGCTTCAGCCAGTCGACGCGACCATCGGGGCGAGCAATGTAGCCGTCGAGGCTGGCGGCGACGTAGTAGATCAGGGCTGCGCGCATGGTCGGACTCCGGGAACGGGTGGAGTGAGCGTATACCGGCAAGGGATTTCCGTCGCTGCGTCGCTCGGAGTTCGGGCGTTTGCTCGCGACTCCGGGTAACCTATGCAGCTATTTACGCTTTCGATCGAGGTAGCCCTGTGTTTTCCCAATTCGCCCTGCACGAACGTCTGCTCAAGGCCGTTGCCGAACTCAAATTCGTCGAGCCGACCCCGGTGCAGGCGGCGGCCATTCCGCCGGCCCTGGAAGGGCGCGATCTGCGGGTGACCGCCCAGACCGGCAGCGGCAAGACCGCCGCCTTCGTCCTGCCGCTGCTCAACCGCCTGATCGGCGAGGCCAAGCCGCGCGAGCGCATCCGTTCGCTGATCCTGTTGCCGACCCGTGAACTGGCGCAGCAGACCCTGAAAGAAGTGGAGCGCTTCTCCCAGTTCACCTTCATCAAGTCCGGCATCGTTACCGGCGGCGAGGACTTCAAGGTGCAAGCGGCGATGCTGCGCAAGCTGCCGGACGTCCTGGTGGGAACCCCGGGGCGCCTTATCGAGCACCTCAATGCCGGCACTCTCGACCTCAAGGAAGTGGAGGTGCTGGTGCTGGACGAAGCCGACCGCATGCTCGACATGGGCTTCGCCGAAGACATGCAGCGCCTGACCAACGAGTGCGCCAGCCGCCAGCAAACCCTGCTGTTCTCCGCCACCACCGGTGGCGCTGCTCTGCGCGATGTGTCCGCCAGCGTGCTGCGCGACCCGCTGCACCTGCGCCTGAACAGCGTCGACCAGCTCAATGAAAGCACCCGCCAGCAGATCATCACAGCCGATCATCCTGAGCATAAGGAACAGCTGGCGCGCTGGCTGCTGGCCAATGAGACCTACCAGAAGGCAATCATCTTCACCAACACCCGCGTCCAGGCCGATCGTCTCTATGGGCACCTGGTGGCGGGGGGGTACAAGGCGTTCGTACTCCACGGCGACAAGGACCAGAAAGACCGCAGGCTGGCCATCGAGCGGGTGAAGCAGGGTGGTACCAAAGTGCTGGTGGCCACTGACATCGCGGCCCGTGGCCTGGATATCGAAGGCCTGGACCTAGTGATCAACTTCGACATGCCGCGCTCCGGCGACGAGTACGTGCACCGTGTCGGCCGGACCGGTCGTGCCGGTGGCGAGGGACTGGCGATCTCGCTGATCTGCCACAACGACTGGAACCTGATGTCCAGCATCGAACGCTACCTCAAGCAGACGTTCGAGCGCCGGGTCATCAAGGAGCTGAAGGGCACCTACACCGGCCCGAAGAAGGTCAAGGCCTCTGGCAAGGCCGCTGGCACCAAGAAGAAAAAGACCGACAAGAAAGGCGACAAGAAAGCCCCCGCCAAGTCTGCTGCACCCAAGCGCAAGCCAAGCAAGCCGCGAGAGGAATCCCGCGTGGTGAGCGGTGACGGCCTGGCGCCGCTCAAGCGCAAGAAGCCGGCAGCGGAGTAACGATGCGCCGGGTCGCCGCTCTGGCTTCGCTGTCCGTGGCGGCCCCCGTATCGGCCGAGGTTTATCGCTGCGTGCAGCCTGATGGGGTGGTGCAGTACACCGATCGTGGCTGCGCTTCCCTGGAGGCTTCGCAACCGTTGGTGGCCAGCAATCCGGGCGCACTGACGGGGCTGCTGCAGCATGCCGAATCAGGCGTTCGCCAGGTTCTTCCATGGCTGGGCGGCCTCAGCCTGGGGCAGTTGGTGCTGCTGACCTACGCGTTCATGAGCCTGGTCTGCTTCGTTGCGTATTGGCGCGACAAGCGCTTCGCCGTGGCCGGAGCGCAACGTACTCCCGAGTCCCGCCTCCACCTGTACGAACTCCTAGGCGGCTGGCCGGGCGGCCTGATGGCCCAGAGGCTGATCCGCCACAAGAGCCGCAAGGTCGCTTACCAGGTGAAGTTCTGGCTCATCGTGGCCGTGCACCTGGGCTTGCTGGGGTTCTGGGTATTGCATTGAGGCGAGCACGGCGGACCTGCGGCCCGCTTGGCGAATGAAATCTCCCCTACAGGAAAGCGTCGAAGTCCGGATAAGCCACGCGCTGCACCCTCTCCCGCTTGCGGGAGAGGGCTGAGGTGAGGGCGCTTATGGCACCAGGACGATCTTCCCATCGCGCTCGCCACAGGCTGCGGCGGCGACGGCTTCCTTGATCTGGCTGATGTCATAGGTGGCGGCGATGCGTGCCTTGATCTTGCCGCTGGCGATCAGCTGGATCAGTTCACCGAACAGCTGCATCTGTTGCTGCGGAGTGGCCTGGCGGAACCAGCGGGCCAACCAGAAACCTTTCAGGGTCACGTCGCGGAACACGAAGGAACCGGGGTTGACCTGGCAGGGCTCGCCGCTCATGCGGCCGTAATTCACCAGCACACCTCCTTCTGCCAAGCTGGCTGCCAGGTGGTCGGTGGAGGCGCCGCCCACGGCGTCGATGCCCAGCTTCACCGGCGCGCCACCGGTGGCCTCGCGCACACGCTTGGGCAGGTCAGGGCCGTCTACCAGCACCACGTCACCGCCTTCGGCCTGTACGCTGGCCACCGCCGAATCGCGGCGCACCACGTTGATGGTCTTCAGCCCACGAATCTTCGCCAGCTGGATCAGGTAGCTGCCGACCCCCGAGTTGGCGGCGTTCTGAATCACCCAATCACCCGCTTGCAGCTCGACGAAGTCGCGCAGCATCAGGTAGGCGGTGGGTGGGTTGACGGTGAGCATCGCCAGTTGCTTCGGGTCGGCGCTGGGCAGCGGGATCAACTGCTTGGCGTCAGCGATCAGGTGGGTACGCCAGGTGCCGCAACCCACCGGCAGCAGCACGGTCTGGCCGGGCTTGAGGTTGGTCACGTCGGCGGCCACTTCCACTACTTCGCCCACGCCTTCGTTACCGCCAATGGCGGGCAGCGGCGGCAGCATGCCGTACTCGCCGGTGAGCGTGAGTACATCTGAGGGATTGATCGGCGCCGCCAGCACTTTCACCAGCGCCTGTCCGACGCCCACCGGCGGCAGCTCGAACTCCACGGCTTCGATCACGTCCTGGGGCACTGGGCCACGGGTCTGGTATTCGGCTTTGAGCATGACGCTTCTCCTGGCGGCTCTGAGGGGCCTTGAGTCTAGCCGCTGGTGGTCGAGAGGCGCTGAATCCCTTGGCATTTGCATCAGTGATGCGATGGCGCGATGAAGACGGCGGAGGTCGTTCTGGAACGGGGGCCGGGTGGGGCCTTTGCTAGGTTCGGCAGCGAAGCTGGAGTAGGGCTTCCGTACGCTCACGCAACCCATCAAAGGGATAAGAAGATGAAGATCGCCAAGACATTGATGTCCGCCGTGCTGTGCCTGGGGTTGGCCGGCGCCGCCCAGGCCGCCACGGAGCTGAAGCACTGGCCGGAACCCGCCGCCAAGCAACTGGATGCGCTGATCGCCAAACACGCCAATCAAGGCAACTTCGCTGTGTTCGACATGGATAACACCAGCTACCGCTACGACCTGGAGGAGTCCCTGCTGCCGTTTCTGGAGATGAAGGGCGTACTCACCCGCGAAAAGCTGGACCCTTCGCTCAAGCTGATTCCTTTCAAGGATGTGAAGGGCCACAAGGAAAGCCTGAACAGCTACTACTACCGCCTTTGCGAAGCGGACGACCTGATTTGCTACCCCTGGGTTGCCCAAGTGTTTTCCGGTTTTACCCTGCGTGAGCTGAAGGGCTACGTCGACGAGCTGATGGCCTATGGCAAACCAATCCCCGCCACCTATTACGACGGGGACGAGGTGAAGACCATCGAGATCAACCCACCGAAGATCTTCACCGGCCAGAAGGAGCTCATGAACAAGCTCAGCGAGAACGGTATCGAGGTGTATATCATTACCGCCGCCCTGGAGGAGCTGGTGCGCATGGTCGCGTCCGACCCGCGGTACGGCTACAACGTGAAACCTGAGAACGTCATCGGCGTTACCACACTGTTGAAGGACCGAAAGACGGGGGCCGTGACCACCAGCCGCAAGCAGATCACCGATGGAAAGTACGACGAGAAGGCCAACCTCGACCTGGAGCTGACCCCCTACCTCTGGACTCCGGCCACCTGGATGTCCGGTAAATATGCGGCAATCCTGACCTACATCGACGAGTGGAAGAAGCCGATCCTGGCCGCTGGCGACACGCCCATCAGTGACGGCTACATGATGTTCCACGGCACCGATGTCGCTAAAGGCGGTATCAACCTGTGGGTCAACCGCAAGGCCAAGTACATGGACCAGATCACTGCCATGCAGAAACGCAATGCCGAAGCCCAGGCCAAGCAGGGGCTGCCGGTGACGGCCGACAAAAACTGGGTGGTGGTGATCCCGGAAGATATTCAGTGAGATCCTGAACCGGCTTTACAGCAACGGCCGCCCTTGGGCGGCCGCTTCGCTTGCGCGCTTTGCACTAAAGTCATTCCTGTCGGCTTGATCGGTGAGTCTGGCTGTCCTGGCTGGACAGTGAAGCTGCCCTCCGTGGCTGGTACCCTGCCGGGCCTTGCTCGAAGCCCTGTCATGGAGTGATCGATGAAGTACCTGGCACTCGCCCTCAGCCTGAGCCTCGCCGGCCTGCCATCTGCGGCGCTGGCCTGGTCCAACCATGCCCTGGGGACCACCCTGGCGCTGGCCGGCCTGCCGCAGATCAAGGACGCGCAGCCGGTGCAGGTGGAAAGCCTGGAGTCCTTCCTTGAAGAGGAGGGCGTGGCACTGGAGCAGTTGCTGGACGAGCAAGAGGAATTCTTCCGCGACAACCTGTCGGGTTACCCAGCCCGGCCCGACGACCTGCGCTGGATCCCCACCCACGGTCGTGACCATCGCCAGGCGTTCCTGATGGCGCTGCGAGTGAACCCGGAGATCAAGCTGGCCTACTTCGTCCAGGCCCTGCCAGGCATGGACTGGAGCGGGCGGGCGCCCCTGGATGCCTCCGATGTGCTGGTCTTCCGCAAGCTCAGCCTTTGGCGCGAATGGCGCTTCTACCAGGTGCACCCCGGCGAGATGCTGCCGGCCCTGGCAGTGGTGGCCAGTGCCGCCGATGAGCCGGATTACGGTCACGACATCAACCTGTTCAGCGACAATCTGGGTGGAGTGGGTGCCCGCTACAACTTTGGCAAGCAGCCTTTCGGTGATGCCCGCTTCGAATACTCGTCCCAGGCGCCGTTCCATATCGGCTACTACCATGAGGACGAGATCATTTACCACGCCGCACCCTACCTGGCGCGAACCTATCCCGAAGTGCGGGTCTATCAGTATCTGGGCCTGGCGCGCTTCGCCTTCGAGAGTGGCCACCCGTACTGGGGCTATCGCTTCCTCGGCTGGGGCTTGCATTACATTCAGGACCTGACCCAGCCCTACCACGCCAAGGCCCTGCCGGGGCACGGCACGCCCCGGCTGATCTGGGTCGCGCTGAAGGCCGCCGTGGGCCTGGACAGCGACAAGCAGGCGGCTATCGAACAGGTGGCCAACCGGCACACCGAGGTGGAGCAGTACCAGGCTGACTGGCTGCGCAAGCTGCTGCGGGAAGGCAGTAACGACAACCCGCTGTTGCGCGCCTACGCCGACAACCGCGCGGACGGTGACTATCCACCCTTTGATGGCGAGTCCCTGCAAAGGGTGGTGTCACAGGAGTCCTACCATGTCGCCGACGACTTCGACTCTCTCATCGGCCACTGGCTGGCCGGGGGGCAGGCGCAAAGTGGCTTCAGTCAGGGTAACCAGTTGGCACCGTTGCCCGAGGACGTCCAACTCAACCAGGCGCTGGTGCGGCTGATCCGCCATTTTGGCGCTCACAGCCGCAACGCCACGCGGGCCACTTTGCCCTGAACCGACTCAGAGACGGATCACATGACCTTCGTCGGCGGCCACCCGGCCGTGGAAAAGGTCGGCGATCAGGGCTTGCGCCGCTTCGTAACCCCGGCCTTCCACCACACTTAGCCAGGGGCGGGGTGGTCGGCTGACCTGCTGGTAGAAATCCTGCAGCCCTTCGCCAATGTGCCGGCTGACCTGTTCCGGCCCCCACGCGGCGTTGCGCTTGCGGATCTGCACCGGGGCGAAGAAGAACGCCGGTTGCGGGCCGACCGGGCAACTCAGCACGTTGGCTTCCGGTGTCTGCGCGGAGCCGGCGAAGCAGCTGTACATCAGGCTCGTGCCAAAGTGCTGGTGCACGTGTGCGCGCAGGGCGAGGTCGCCGGAAAAGTCGACATACAGGGTTGGCTGATCATTCGCCAGACGCTCCAACTGGTCGTAGATGCAGCTCTGCTGATAGCAGCCCAGGCCTTCGACGAAGGTGCTGTTGCGAGGTGAAGTCAACGCTACCAGATGACGGCCTGGCCGGTGCCCGAGGCAGACGGCGGTACCGTAGGCGGTCTTGCTGGAGGCGCTGGAGAACACCACTTGAGTTGCGCCGAACAGGCCGTTGTCTTCCAGGAAGTCAGCCAGCATGGCTGACGTCAGGAACAGTGGCTTGAGCAGAATCTGCAAGGCCTCGGTAGCCGGGCTGTAGTAGCGGTCCCAGCTGCACCGCGTGTACTGGTTGTAGGCGGAGGTCAGGTTGCGGCGATGCTCGGCGCCATCATAGAAACCACGCGGCGTGACGCGTTCCGGCTGCAGGCGGACGTGGCTGGCGATGGGGAAATAGCCGTAGAAGCGCTCGCCCACTTCGACTCCCGCCACCTTCGAATCCAGCACATCGGCGAAGCCCCACACCGGCATGTGGCCCCAGCCTTCCTCGCCGGTGGGGAAGAATTGCCAGTACTGCATGGAGTCGCCGAACGCGGCGTAGGTGATGTTATTGGTGGTCAGGGAGAAGAGGTCCAGGCGCAGGACAATCTCGCCCTCGGCGGTTTCAAGGTTCGTTTCCTGGTACACCAGACGGGTCTGATCGAGGGCGTCCTTACGGGTGAAAAGACGTGATACTGTGCTGCGGTTTGGCATTTCCGGCTCCGGCTGTGGAAGAGGTCGGAACAGGCTAACAAGGGCTCCCGCACCGCGGGTTCGGAAACCGGCAGAGGTCCCCATGCAACCTGCAAAGCCCCGCAACAAACCGCTCAAGCGCCCCACCCAGGCACGCGCCCGTTTCACTGTGGAGGCCATCTTCGACGCCTTTGTTCGGATTCTCCGCCAGCGCGGCTGGAGTGGCGTGACCACCCGTGCCGTGGCCCTGGAAACCGGCGTCGCGGTGGGTACCCTCTATGACTACTTTCCCAGCAAGGAAGCCTTGCTCTCCGGCTACATTCGCCATCAGGTCGAGCTCCTGATGCAGCGTCTGGAGCGCGAGGTGGTGCTGGCCACCGGACTCGACTGGCAAACCCGCGTGCGACGTCTGGTGCGATTGTCCTGCGGGCAGGTGGATGAACAGGCGCGGCCATTCTTCGATGCCGAGTTGCTGAAGTTGGAGCGTGCCATTGCCGAGCCCTGGCACCACCAGCGGGTGTATCAGGAACTGGCCGGCAAGTGGCGCGAGGCGGTGGCCGCGTGTGCCGACCTGCCGCGCCAGCCGCGTCCGGAGAGCATCGATGCGCTTTTCATCGCCGTCTGGGGCGGACGCCGCTACGGACTGACCGCCCAGCTTTCCGGACAACAGGTGGAGGCCTGGCTGCTGGAGATGGAGGAGCTATGTTGCGCGCGCATCCTCATGGAGCTTGCACGCGCAGCGGAAGTCCTGACGTCACCGCCTTCCTCGAACCTTCAGGGTTAAACCCCTGCTCAATCGCCGGTCCGCACGAGCGATGGGACGGCTTGGTCGGCCCATCGCGATACATCTCGTTACTGCAAATCAGCAGGGCTCAGTGATACTGCTGCAGCTTCAACTCGGTGCTTTCTGGCAGCACAGCACGCTCTTCACCCGGAGTTTCCAGTTCGCCCTCCATGGCGTCCTGTTGGCGGGCCAGCAGGCCAAAGAGGGTGGTGATGGGGTGCGGCGGGCGCTTCTGCGCCACCTGACCGCTGTCGGCGGCCACGGCCGGGGGCGGCAGCGGTTCGGTGGTGACTCGGAAATCGCTGATCTCGATCACACCACGGCCTTCGGCCAGCAGGTGGAAGGAGAAGGCCTTGCGCGCTTCGGGGTTGTCAAAGGCGAAGTTGACCTTCAGCGGCTTGCCCTGTTTCAGCAGTGGCATTTCCGGAATCGGCAGGGCCACGTCGCGCTCGAACTCCTTGGCCTTCAGTCGCAACTGGGCACCTTGCTTGTCCATGCGCAGAACCTTGATGGTCATCTGCACACTGGTGCGGCTGTGCTTCGGCAGTTCCATGTACTGCGCGCCGATCAGGTTGTCAGCCCAGTCATCCTTGGCTTTTTCCTTCAGGCGGATGCGTTCACGCGTGGCGAACTGGTACTCCTGACCCAGGGTGCCGCCCTGAAGTGACTGGTCCAGGAGCGTGGCGCGCTGGGCAATCAGTCGAGCCTTCCTGCCACTGTAGCTGCCCAGGTAGCGCGCTTCGTCGGCAATGAAACCTTCGCTCTGGTAGCGCCGGCAGACCTGGCGGAAATCGCATTCGGTGAAAGTGTCCTTGCCGTCGTGGTAGCGCAGCTTGCCGTTGGTATAGGACATCATCTCGCGGCCGCTGGCGTAGTCGCGGAACAGCGAGCGGCCAGACAGGTTCTGCGGTACCCGGTAGCCAAAATAGTCGAGGATCGAGGTGGTCAGGTCGACGTGGCCATAGACGCCGCTCTTGATAGGTGGCAGCGACGCCTGCTCGGGGGCCAGCACCAGGTTGAAGCCCCAGGCTGAGGCGAGGCGGACATTCTCGATGCCGTGGGATTCATCAGAAGTGACGATCACCAGGGTGTTTTTCAGTACGCCCTGTTTTTCCAGGCCGGTGAGGAAGGCGTCCACTGCGTCATCCAGGTAGGCGATGGCAGCCTTCTTGGCATCCGGATAGCGCATCAGGTACTCGGCCGGGGCGGAGTAGGGCTGGTGGGTGCCGACTGTGAGCAAGGTGAGCATCCAGGGCTTTTTCTGCTGGCGCAGCTGCTTCACATAAGTCTGCGCACCTTCGAAGAAGGCCTTGTCGTCCATGCCCCAGGGAAATTCCAGGTAGGCCTTGTTGGGGAACCAGTCACGCCCGCGGGTCTTGTCGAATCCCATCTGCGGCATGATTTTGTCTTTCGCCATGAAGCGCAGCCCGGCGCCCTGGAGGAAATGGGTGCTGAAGCCGTGCTGATGCATCTGCGAGGGCAGGCAGGCCTTGGAGCGAGCCGGGTTGTTCAGCAGTTCCAGCCCCTTGGGCGTGCCCGAGTCCAGCTTGCTGTAGTCGCCGCAGAGCATGGCGTACAAGCCACGGATGGTCTGGTGGCTGTGCAACACGTAATCGGGCGTGGTCATGGCGCGTTCGGCCCAGGCGCTGAGCTTGGGCATCAGCGAGTCCTGGTAGCTGCTGTTGATTGCGGCCCGGTTGGCGGCGATGTAGGCGCCGGGGATGCCTTCCAGGGCAATCACCAGCACGTTGCGTGCGCGGCCGGGGCTTGGGAGCAGGGGCGTGCCATCGAGGTCCAGGCGTGCCAGGCCGGCGATGTCCGGTGGCGTATCGGGCTGGTCGCCATCGAGCCAGTCTTCGACCGCCAGTTGGCCGCTGTTCACGGCGCTGGCCATCAGTTTGTGGGGCAGGTTGAACTGTTGCCATTGATCAGCGTCGCTGGGCTGCACGGACTGCAGGGTGACGTGCCCCATCAACAGGGCGGCCGGCGCGGCGAACCATTTCCAGTTCAGCGGGCGATGCCGGCGGCGCCAGCACAGCAGGCAGGCCAGCACGCTGGCGCCAAGGGCGATGCCCAGGTAGGGGTGGGCAATGCCGCCGCCCTGGGTGGAGTGACTGACGAACTGCGGGTCCAGCAGGTACTTGAGATCACCCGGTTCCGGCATCCGGCCAACGGCGCCGACCAGTTCGGCGTTGCCCAGGATCATCACGCACCAGAGCAGCATCAGTGGCAGCGCCAGCCAGAGCGAACGGCCATAGAGCAATGCGAACAGGAAGCTGCCAAAAGCGAGGTCGGACAGATAGCCGAAGGGATTTGACCAGCCCAGCCAGTAACGGCTGGCGAGGGGAATCACCAGGAAGAGCACGCCAAGCGTTGCGAGCGATAGGGACTGCGACAGCCATTGGCTGAATGGGCGCACAGGAACTCCTGAGATATGACAGTGAGAATCCGTCGAGTGATGCCGGAATACATGGAGGTCGCACTTGCGACGACACGATTCTGAAACATCGTTGTGCTAGCGGCCAGTAGACAGTTTTGCAGAGTGAAAATTCAGGCGCCTTTTTGCGCCTCGTCCGCCGATGAAAGGTGCGTTTGCCTGGCTCCACGGAGCGCCGCCGCAATATACGGATGCTCGTGGTTCGCCAACCGGCCAGCAGGTAGAATGCCGCCTCGACATACAGAGGTAGCGAAGATGGCACTTATCGGGCGGTTCAATTCACTTCAGGTGGTCAAGCACACCGACTTCGGCCTGTACCTGGACGGCGGTCCGGATGGTGAGATCCTGCTGCCCAATCGATATGTGCCAAAGGATGAGCCCAGCGAAGTCGGTGACTGGCTGAACGTCTTCCTTTATCTGGACAGCGAAGACCGTCCGCTGGCTACCACCCTCAAACCCAAGGTGCAGGTCGGCGGCTTTGCCAGCCTCAAAGTGGTGGAAATCAACCGCGTTGGTCTGTTCCTCGACTGGGGCCTGCCCAAGGACCTGTTGCTGCCCCACTCGGAAGAGAAGCGCCCGCTGCAGGTAGGCGACTACTGCGTGGTGCACGTCTACCTCGACAAGCGCACGCGGCGCATCACCGCCACCGCCCGCCTGGACCGCTACCTGGACACCACTCCTGCGCGATACAAGACGGGCCAGGAGGTGGACCTGCTGGTGGTGGAGAGGACCGACCTCGGCTTCAAGGCCATCATCAATGGTCAGCACTGGGGCCTGATTCACAAGAACGAAGTCTTCAAGTTCCTGCGTAATGGCATGCGCGAGAAGGGCTATATCAAGGAAATCCGCCCCGACGGCAAGATCAGCCTGAGCCTGCAACCGCAGGGCGCAGAGGCCGTGAGTGGCGTGGGGGAGCAGATCCTTGCCGCGTTGCGTGCGGAAGGAGGCGTACTCAACCTGTCCGACAAGAGTCCGCCGGAGGTCATCAGCCAGCGTTTCGGGGTCAGCAAGGGCAACTTCAAGAAGGCCATTGGCGGCCTCTTCAAGCAAGGACTGATCCGCATCGAAGACGACCGCATCGAACTCATCTGAGTCGGCGCTGAAATCCCCTCAGGCCACGTCCCGCGCGGCCTTGAATACAAAGCCCCCGATTCTGGAGTCGTTCCGGACGGGGGCTTTGCTTTGTGTTGGCCTTGCAAATTGCATGCTGGCAAATGGCCGAATCGTGCGCAATGCATGGAAAAACTTGTTCAAAAATTTTGTAACGGACTGATTTATTTGGGATTTCCGTTGTCTTAGGTCCGGCATGCACGCTGCAAGTGGGGTGCAGGAGCAATCATTTTTCTAGGAGAGAAGACATGGATCTGGATTTCGACAAGCTGATCAGCGCCTTTCCGGAATACGAACTCAGTACCAAACCTCGGCCCGATGGTGGTTTCGTCTTGACGCTGGAACGCGAGGGAAAATTCTTTCAGCGCGTGGTGGCGGCGACGGTACAGCTGGATTGGCTGGTCAGTACGCTCAAGCGCGACTTGGCGCTGGAGCAGGGTGAAGTGCCGCCGGTGGAGTCGCTGAAGGTATTGCATCGCAAGCCTTTGCCGCGCTATCTGCGCGCCTGAGGCTGGTTGGCCGCGACTGGGACGTCGCGGCCGGAAGCTTGAACGATCAGGTTTCGATTCCGGAAGGTGGCAGCATGGCGTCCCCTTCCTTTTGTCCTTCCTTATTCGATGGCGTACGCGGTGGCTCCTCGCGCGCCTCGTCTTTCTGCTGTTCTCCCAGCAGTTCCTTGGCCGAAGCCTGGGCTTCGTCCACTTTCTTGTTCAGCTCGTTGACCGCTTCGCCGATGGCTTCCCGGGCGATCTCCTGGGCGGCTGACTCGGCTTTCTCCGCCAGCTTGTTGGCCGACTCCTCGGCCAGGTCGCAGCCCGCGAGGCTGGCCAACAGGCCGGCACTGAGCAGCAGGGCGGTGAGGCGGGGGACAGGTTTCATGCAGTGATTCTCCAGTTGCGACACGCGGCGGCCATCATTGCTTACAGCAGGCGCCGAGGAAACACGCCCGCGCGGCGATTCTGTATGCGGACGTTTCTGACGATGCGCGCATGAGAAAGCCCCGGGCTTCACAGCGGCGACTGTAAGGAACCCGGGGCTTGGGGTCGGCATCCGCCGGCCTCGAATAGACTGACCGGCAGATTGCAGAGGGGTTCCGCGAGACCACGCAGTTTGAGTTGTTTCACTAGGCTTAGCGAGGCAACCCACACTGGAGGCAGAGTCGAAATGGGCAAGGTCCTGGCGCGGGTCAAACTGTGCTCGCTGCTCCTGGTGCCTGCGCTGGGCATGGCGCAGGACGTGAGCTTCGACGATATCCAGCCGATCCTCCAGGCACGCTGCGTGATGTGCCACGCCGGAGAAGCGGCACCGCGTGGTCTGCGCTTGACCAGTCTCGATGAACTGCTCAAAGGCAGCAGCAGCCGCCAGGTGGTCGCGCGCGGCGACCCGGCGGGCAGCGAGTTGATCCGGCGCCTCAAAGGGCAGAGTCAGCCGCGTATGCCCATGACGGGGCCGCCCTTTCTCAGTGACGCCGAGATCGCGCTGTTCGAGCGCTGGATAGTGGGTGGCCTGCAGGCCGGTAGCCAGCCTGCCGACGCCACCCTCCTGGCGTTGCCGCTCCAACGCCCGCCAGCGGGACAGCAGGTGACCTATGAACATGTCGCGCCGATCTTTGCCAGTCGCTGCGTGAAGTGCCATTCCCCGTACGGTCTGATGGGCTCGGCTCCAGAGGGCCTGTTGCTGAATGCGTATTCCGCCATCCTCGACCGCCACGAACGTGTGCGCGTGGTACCGGGTGCCGCGGGTGCCAGTGAGCTGGTGCGCCGCATCCGTGGCCAGTCGCAGCCGCAGATGCCTTACGACGGCCCGCCCTTTCTCAGCGACGAGGAAATCCAGCTGATCGTGGACTGGATCGATCAGGGCGCTCGCGACGCCAACGGCCAGCCGGCGCCCAGCCCGGTTGGCGCGCGGGTGCGGTTGCAGGGGGTGTTGGGAGAGGGCTGGACCCTGGACTCATTGCAGCTGGTGGTCGGTCCCGGCACGCGCATCGACAAGTCACCCGATGTGGGGGACTACGTGGAAGTGCGCGGGCGCTGGGGGGCGGACGGCAGGGTGCTGGTGGAGCGCATACGTCGGCGTTGATCGCGGGGTGAGCCGCTTCCCCATTGTTCAGCGTTACGGCAACCGCTCTTCCTGCGACGGCCTTTTGGTTGAGGAGCCGGTCGTACCGTCGTGGCCGACGCATTTGTAGACCTGTGCCGTCGCCGTCAGAGGCAGCCGGCACAGTCCCAGGAATAGCGCTCTCAACGTGTTCCCCTCGCTTTGCGGGAGAAGCGCGAGGCTAGAAAAACCTGATCAGGCCTCGGAAGGGGCAAGCACCTTGCGTCGCTGGCGGCCACGCAGCAGCTCGGCGCCGCTGACCAGGACGATGCCTCCCAGCACCAGGGTGGCGCCGATGGCGAAGGACGTGTCGATTGTCTCCCCCAGCACCAGCACACCGAAGGTGACACCGAACAACGGGGTCATGAAGGACAGCACCGACAGGCGCGTAGCCAGGTAGCGACGCAGCAGCCAGAACCAGGCCAGGTAGCTCACCAGTGCAATCACCACCACCTGGAAGGCGAGGCTGATCACGGCCTTTTGAGTCAGTTGCATGTCGGTCTTGCCGGTGCTGAAGGCCACCGCTGTCAGCAGCAGGACTGCGCCGAACAGCTGGTAGAACAGGGTCTTCACCGGGTTGGCCTCGGAGAGCGCCGAGCCGCGAATCACCAGCGTGGTGGCACCCCAGGCCAGGGCGCCGCACAGGGCATAGGCGTCGCCCAGCAGCACATTGCCGGGCGCGTCGGCGGGTTGGCCGAGGAAGGCGGTGGCGATACCACCGAACGCCACCAGCACCCCCAGCCACTGCACGGGCGAGAGACGTTCCTCGGGCAACATAAGGTGAAGTCCGAGGGCGGCGAACATGGGCGCGGTGTAGAGAAACACCGAGAGGTGCGAGGCGCTGGTGTGGTTCAGCCCTTCACCGATGAACAGGAATTCCAAGGCGAACAACGTGCCGACGGCAATGCCCGGCAGCAAGGTGCCGTCGGTGAAAGCGCCGCGGCCCTCCTTCCACAGCACCAGGGCGCCCAGCACCAGGGCCGCACCGCCGGAGCGGATGGCCAGCTGCAGGATGGACGGCACGTCATCCAGCGTCAGCTTGATCGCCACCTGCTGGAAACCCCAGCAGATGCAGAGGACGAACATCAGTCCGCAGGCGAACCAGTCCAGGGGAAGGCGGGAGGGTTTCATCGTTCGACTCGCAAGGCAGACGGGCGCGGCAGAGGCCGCCAATGGGTGGCAGGATCGGTCCTCGACCGCCTTGCATTCAAACGATGATTTGTCATCATGCTTTGACTTGAACTCAAAGCGAATCTGCCATGCGCCTCCCGTCACTCATCGCCCTGCGCACCTTCGAGGTCGCTGCCCGCAGCCGTAACTTTACCGAAGCCGCCCAGGAACTGTCCGTGACCCCGGGAGCCGTAAGTCGACAGATCCGCCTGCTGGAGGGCGAGCTGGGCGTGAGTCTGTTCGACCGCACGCGCAACACCGTCACGCTCAATGACAATGGTCGTCGCCTGGCGGCCACCGTCACCCAGGCCTTCGAGTTGCTCACCCGCGGCGCCGACGAGCTGCGTGGCCAGGACGAAGGCCCCATTCACATCACCTGCGCACCTTCCATTGCCAGCCACTGGCTGATGCGTCGGCTCAATCAGTTCGCCGCAATCAATCCGGACATCACCCTCAGCCTGGAAGCCACCGAGCAACTGGTGGACCTGGAGCGCGGCGAGGCGACACTGGCTATTCGCTTCACCGCCACCGATGCGCCCATGCCGGCCAGCGAGCTGTTGTTTCTCGAGGAGTTCTTCCCGGTGTGCAGCCCGAGTTATCTGGAACAGTTCGGCTCGCTACGCGAACCACGGGACATGCTGGGTGCGCGACTGATCCACACCCACTGGAAGAACACCGCCAACCTCCACCTGCCGAGCTGGGAGGACTGGTTCGCCACCTATGTGGGCGAGCCGGGACCGACGAAAGGTGGGATGCGTTTCGGCCTGATCGGCCACGCCATCCAGGGCGCGGTGAGCGGCCAGGGCTTCGCCCTTGGATCAACCGCACTGGCCTGTGACGACATTGCCAACGGTCGGCTGGTGCTGCCTTTCGGCGAACGCTGCCGCTTGTCGACGCCCTGGGCTTATCGTCTTGCGTGGAGCCGCAGGTCGCCTCCGGCGGAGAAGGTGCGCCGTCTCATCGACTGGCTGATGGCCGAAGCTCGCGCCAGCACAGTGCCGGGGCAGGGCAGTGTGGGGAGGAGTTGAAGCGGCGGATGACGCCAGGCGTTGCATCCGCCGCCGCCAGACGGGGGTTACATCATCTTGCGCCACTGATGCAGCCGGTGCTGAAGGCCCTCGGCCCAATCCGGTGTGGCCTGGCCGGTGCCTGCGGTCCGGAGCATCGGGTGATGACTGACAACTCGGGCGAGGATGGGCTCCTGCGTCGGCTTCACATCGACGAAGAAGACATGCTTGCCTTCGTCCAGTGTGGGCTTGAAGCGTTTCACCACGGCGTTGGGTGTCTGTATGCCGAACAGGCTGCCTTCCCAGACGCTGAAACCGAACAATGCAATGGCCAGGAAGATGAACGGAATCCAGCCTGCTGCCGTGCCGGTCCAACCGCTGAGCCAGGCTACCAGCATCACAAGGGCTGCCAAGGCCAGGCCGATGCCGACACCGATCAGCCCGGAATGCACCATGTCGCGCTTCATCACGGAGGAAACATCATGAAGATGGTAATGCTCGACATCGGCGTCGCGTTCGCTGAGCACATGGATCTGCTCGTGGTCGATGCCCAGGGCCTCGAGCTCGTCTTCGACCCTTTCCAAATCTTTCAGGTTGTCGCTGATGTAGTAGTGCCGCTGCATGGGACACCTCCCATCTGGCTGGCGCCGGGCCCCCTCCGGCTATTACCCCCAGTTCCGGCCGCTGTCGGCCTGGGTGGAGTTTAGTCCGGTGAGTCTTGCAGCACGTGGCATCCGCCCATCGGCAGGTCGGAGCGATGGCGCCGGGCGGCAGGTCTTGCACCTGTCCGCCCTGGGGCGCCAGGAGGGTCTTACTTGTTGCCGATGCGGATATGGCGGCTCGGTGCAACCTGGGCGCTCACGCCCTTGGCGATTTCCTGGATCTCGCCACCCTTGTTCAGGAAGGCAGCAATCTGAGCTTCCAGGGCTTCGCTGCTGGTGGTGGCTGCCGGCGGCTTGGGGGTGCTGCTGTGGGAGGTCTTGATGCGCATTTCACTTTCTCTGTACGTAGTGGCCCGGAAGAGGCCATCTGAAACCACTGAAAAAAAAACCGGCCCGAAGGCCGGTTCTTTTTCGGCTCGTGCTTACAGCACTTGCACTTCGTCGGCTTGCATGCCTTTTTGGCCCTGCACAGCTACGAAGGAGACCTTCTGGCCTTCCTTCAAGCTTTTGAAGCCGGCGCTTTGGATAGAACGGTAGTGAACGAACAGATCGGGACCGTTATCGGTGGTAATGAAGCCGTAGCCTTTTTCATCGTTGAACCACTTGACGGTGCCGGTTTGGCGCTCGGACATTGGAATGTCTCCTAGAAACTGAGTTATTGCTGGGCTGGATCGTTCCAGCCTGTCACTGAGTGCAGAGCGTCGGCAACCGATGAAGAAGGGACCGCTAAAGTACAGACCGTTTCCCGGTGACACATGCATCACAGCGCTCGACACAATACCTGTGCTTTCGAGGAATGCCTAACCTTTTATTCGCCGGCCGTCCGATCAGGTCGCCGAAGGTCAAGCGTAAGCCACGGCACGGTGGCTTGCCGACGAACGGATTTGCACTGGCAAGCGACGCGCTTCGTCACTCCACGCCTGGAAACACCGCATAGGGCATTTGCGGTGCCTTGTCCGGTGGCAGGTAGGCCGGTGCCATTTCACCCGCTGCGCCGAGGTGGCGGACATAGCGATAGATGGCGATGAGATCGACATCTTCCATCTTGCGCAGGTTGAACCAGGGCATCGGCGGCCGCCATTCCCGGCGGGCGTGCTCCAGCCATTGCGACTCCGTCAGGTTGTACGCCACCAGCCGTAGGTTCGAGGCATAGGTGGTACCCCAGGGACCGCGCCAGCCCAACGGACTGCCCGTCAACCAACGATCCTCCGACACCTGGCCGGCCGACTCCATCCATCCTGCCGTATGGCAGTCGTTGCAGCCGGAAATTTGAATCAGATAACGCCCGCGCGCCACATCGTCGCTCTCGGCCAGGGCGGGAGTGGCCAGCAGCAGGAGCAGGGCGGGGAGCAGGGTGAAACAACGCGCATCCAATGCGCCTGGAGCGTCCTGTGGGGTGGTGGGTTTCCGGGTCATGGTGGCATCCACAGGGAAGATGGCGACCTGGAAAAACATAGCCCATAAGACGGCCGGTCGAGCCGTGGGCCAGCGGATTGGTGAGAGTCAACGCATCGGCCACCTCGGGTGGACAGCCCCCCTGGAGCAGGATCCGGTGGCCGGTGACGACGAGCACGGCAGCTCTGACGCTCGCCGGTATCGCCAGCGCCGTGCCCATGACGTCTTATCGCGACGTGACAACCTTACCCTCACCAGCACCTGGTCGCCGGCAGGCACGGCCACCAACGATAGTTTCCGCCAGGCTGGACGACGGTGACACGCTCAACCAGGCGCTGATCAAGGTCGACCAGGCGCTCTGCGATTCCAAGCACAATGGCCGCAATCGCTGCACCTATGTCGAATGACGCATTCGTCTAACTGTCACGCAGTACTTTCAGGTCGGAGTCCGTGGCGCTAAATCCGCGCTCGAGCTTGATGCGCAGCCCGAGGTCGGTACGCGAGTCGGCGAACTTGAGTGCGTCGGTCAGGGTGATGCGACCCGCTTCGAACAGGGCGAAGAGGTGCTGGTCGAACGTCTGCATGCCTTGTTCCAGGGCTCGCTCTGTAGCCGACTTCAGATCGTCCAATTGATCCCGCAGGATCAGGTCCTTGATATAAGGCGTACCCAGCATCAACTCCACGGCGGCTACGCGCTTCTGGGCAAGGCCCGGAACCAGGCGCTGGCCGATCATCGCCAGCAGGTTCTGCGACAGGTCGGCCAGCACTTGCCGCCGTGCCTCGTCGGGGAAGAAGCGGGAGATGCGTTCAATCGCATGACTGCTGCTCGTGCCGTGGAGGGTGGCCAGGCAGAGATGCCCGGTCTCGGCGTAATGCAGGGCATGCTGCATGGTTTCCTGGTCGCGTATTTCCCCGAGCATGATCACATCGGGCGCTTCTCGCAGCACATTGCGCAAGGCGTCGGAAAAGCTGTGAGTGTCCAGGCCGACTTCCCGCTGATCGATGATGGAGCGATGGTGCGAATGAAGGAACTCGATAGGGTCTTCGATGCAGACGATGTGGCCATCGCGATGACGATTACGATAATCCAGCATCGCCGCCAAGGTAGTCGACTTGCCGGAGCCGGCGGCCCCGATAACCAGGATCAGGCCGCGATCCTGCACCACCAGTTTCTCCAGAAGGGCGGGTAGGCCCAATGCTTCGATGCCGGGAATCTCGCTTTTGATCAACCGTACTACCATCGAAACCTCTCCGCGCTGGTAGTAAGCGTTGATGCGGAAGCGCCCGTTGTTCTGGATGCTGATCGCGAAGTTCATCTCAAGCTCGCGCTCGAACTCGGCAACTTGCTTCTGGGTCATCAGTTGATAGGCCATGATTTGCACTTCGCCAGATTTCAGCGGCTGGCCACCGACCGGCATGCTGCGTCCTTCCACCTTGAGATGAGGCATGGCACCCACGCTCAGGAACAGGTCGGAACCGCCCCGGTCGTGCAAAAGTTGGAGCAGGGGAAACACATCACGGTCAGGGTGTACGGTCGAGTTGTTCATCGTGGCTCCTCGTTGGCGATGGAAAGCCTAGCAGCGGCGGCCGTCGACTGACCTGATGCCCATCAATCGTTTTTGTGGTCGTGCTGCACCTCCAGGTCGATCAGTCCTTCCAGCCAATCCATGAAGGCGCGCACCCGTTGTGGCAGGCGGCGGTGGGCATAGAGCAGGGTGACTTCCAGGGGCGGCGCCTGGTACTCCGGCAGCAGCGCCACCAGTTCACCGCTCGCCAGGTGGTCGCGCACGCCGTGCAATGGCACCTGGATCAGGCCCAGTCCGCCCAGGCAGGCGGCGCTGTAGGCTTCGGCGTTGTTCACCGTGACGCTGCCGGCCATGGACAGGTGCCGCACCTTGCCGCCAACGAGGTATTCAAAGCCTTGCGACCGGCTGCCCAGCACCGACGCGTAGTGCACCAGACGGTGCTTGGCGAGGTCTTCCAGGGTGCGCGGTACGCCGTGAGTGGCGAGGTAGGTGCGGCTGGCGCAGTTGACCAGGGGCAAGGCACATAGCGAGCGCGCCACCAGCGAAGTGTCCAGGACTGGCCCGACCCGCAGCACCAGGTCGAAACCTTCGCGCACCAGGTCCACCCGTCGGTCGGTGCTGCTGACTTCCAGCTCCAGGCCAGGGTGGCGGCCGGTGAACTCTGCCAGGCGCGGCATCACCACCTTGCGCGCCAGCACGGTGGGCATGTCCACCCGGACACGACCGGTCAGGGCCGTGGCGTCTTCGCGGAACAGGCCCTCCAGCTCGTCCATCTGTGTCAGCAACTCGCGGCTGCGCTCGTAGAGCAACAGGCCGTCCTGGGTAGCCTGCACCTTGCGCGTGGTGCGCTGCAGTAGCCGCGTGCCCAGTAGCTCCTCCAGTGCCTGCACCTGGTCGGATACGGTGGAGCGGGGCAGGCCGAGGCTGTCGGCGGCCTGGGTGAAACTTGACAGTTCGCTGACCCGTACGAAGGTTCTCAGTAGCTCCAGCTTGTTCATCCGTGCGGTGCCTCTTTCCGGATTGTTCGATTGAGCCGATCAGTGCTTCCGAGATCAGCTTATTTATCGCACTTGTTCCGGACAATAAGCTCCTCACCACTTCCCCACCTGTCACCAGGAGCACAGCTATGACCCGCAAGATCGCACTCATCACCGGCGCCAGCCGCGGCCTTGGCAAGAGCATGGCGCAGCACTTGGCTGCCCAGGGCATCGACATCATCGGCACCTATCACAGCAAGCTGGAGGACGCCGAATCCCTCAGCCGGGAAATCCTGGACCTCGGTGGCCACGCCGCGATGCTGCAGCTGGACGTGAGCAAGAGCGGCACTTTCGACGACTTCGTCACCAGCCTGGGCCGCTTGCTGAAGAACGAATTTGGCCGCGATAGCTTCGACTTTCTGGTGAACAATGCCGGCATCGGCATCCACGCCAGCTTCGCCGAAACCACTGAAGAGCAGTTCGACCACTTGGTGAACGTCCAGCTCAAGGGCCCGTTCTTCCTCACCCAGAAGCTGCTGCCGCTGATTGTCGACGGCGGGCGCATCCTCAATATCTCTACCGGCCTCGCGCGCTTCGCCCTGCCGGGCTACGCCGCCTACGCGGCAATGAAGGGCGGAATCGAAGTGCTGACTCGCTACCAGGCCAAGGAGCTGGGCGCCCGTGGTATCTCGGTGAATGTGCTGGCCCCCGGCGCCATCGAGACGGATTTCGGCGGTGGCGTGGTGCGCGACAACTCCCAGGTGAACGCCTTCATTGCCAGCAATACCGCCCTGGGGCGCGTGGGCCTGCCGGAAGACATCGGCGCCGCGGTGGCCATGCTGCTCTCCGACGCCGGCCGCTGGATCAACGGCCAGCGGGTGGAGGCTTCGGGCGGCATGTTCCTGTAGCGGCTAATGCATTCCGTAGGCGCGATTCATCCTGTAGGGGGCGATTTCTGCAATATGTGTTGCAAGCAGCTGCATTGCCCGTAGGAGCTGGCTTGCCAGCGAATGGCCCCGTTTGGCTGGCAAGCCAGCTCCTACAAGGCTCTTGGCCCGATGGTAAAACTCTCGCAACAGCTAACGCAGACATAGCGACTTCAATCGCCAAGCAGGACGCAGTCCTGCCCACGGAAGTCCGTGCGGAGCAAGGTCCCTCACGCCCAGCCCCCCTCCCGAAGGGAGAGGAGGCTCGTGGCGCATTGCCCCTTGTTCCCCTTCAACCCTCGGCTTGCTTCCGGGCATGGAAGACGAAGCCGATGCTGTTCATCAGCAGCTGCGCCGCCAGGATCGAGGTCATGCCGGTAGGGTCGTAGGCGGGGGCCACTTCCACCAGGTCCATACCGACAATGCGTCCCTGACAGCGGTTGGCCAGGCCCTGGATGATTTCCAGCACCTCGTAGTACTGGAAGCCGCCATGGCTCGGCGTGCCGGTGCCGGGGGCGATGGAGGGGTCGAAGCCGTCGATGTCGATGGTGATGTAGTAGGACTTGCACTCGGGAATCAGGTCCAGCACGCCGTCGCGACCCAGCTTGCGCACATCGCGCACCGAGAGAATCTTCGAGCCGGCTTCGCGAGCGGCGTTGTAGTCGCTGCGGTTGGAGGAGGACACGTTGCGGATACCCATCTGGGTCATGCCGACGATGTGATCCATCTCCGAGGCGCGGCGCAGCGGATTGCCGTGGCCGAATCGCACGCCGTGGCGTTCGTCGACGAAGTCCAGGTGGGCGTCGAAGTGAATGATATGGATGGGGCCACGACCCTCGAAGGCCTTCATCACCGGCGCGTGCACCGAATGGTCGCCGCCCAGCACCACCGGCATGGCGCCGGCTTCCAGCAGTTTGCGCACGGCAAACTCGATGTTGGCGTTGCTGGTATTCATATCGGTATGAACGATGTCGGCATCACCCACGTCAACGATTCGCACATCCTCCTGCTGGAGGTACATCACGTCGTCCTCGAAGTCGTAGGCGCCGCTGTGGCCGAAGGAGAACAGGGTGGATGCCTCGCGAATGCCGCGCGGTCCGAAGCGCGCGCCGGAGCGCCATTGGGTCCCCATGTCGTTGGGCGCGCCAAGCACTGCAACGTCTGCGTTCAGGGCGTCCCAGTCGGTGCAGATGGGCGACTTGGCGAAGGTGCAATGGCCGACGAAGGGCAGATTCAGGCGACCGTTTTCATAGCTGTTGCTGGACATGTTCAGGCGACTCCACGTTGTTCTTGTAGGGTGACCGGCAGGGTGCTCGCACCTCGACCATGGCCTTATCCTGGGCTTTACCTGCGCCTTGGAAAATGACGATGATGCGATGCGCAAATCGCCGTAACCGATGTAATCCCTAGCCTGTGAGGTACAGGATGATTCAATTGCACGATGTGGACCTGAAGCTGCTCAGAGTCTTCAACACCATCGTCAAGTGCGGGGGATTCTCGGCTGCCCAGGCCGCCCTCAACGTTGCCCAATCCACCATCAGCGAGCAGATGGCGCACCTGGAGACTCGGCTCGGGGTGAAGCTCTGCGAACGTGGGCGCAGCGGCTTCCGCCTGACCGAGCAGGGCCAGGCGATACACGAGGCCACCCTGCGCTTGCTGGGCGCGGTGGAGGACTTCTGCGTGGATGCCGATGTGCTCAAGCGTCAGGTCAGTGGCACCCTCAACCTCGGGGTGATCGACACCACCATCACCGACCCGGCTTGCCCGCTGAAGACGACCACCCAGCGTTTCGTCCAGCGCGGCCACGATGTTCACCTGCACGTTTACATTGGCACTCCGGCCGAGCTGGAAGAGCGGGTGCTGGATGGTCGCCTGCACCTGGCGGTGGGGCATTTCCCGTTTCGTGTGCCGGGGTTGTCCTATTCGCCGCTGTACCAGGAAAGCCATGGCTTCTACTGCGGCCGCAACCACGCGCTGTTCGGCATCACTGCGCCCAAGGTGGATCTACTGGAGCGCATCGCCGCCAGCCGCGTGGTGGCGCGCGGTTACCTGCAGCAGCGCGACCTTCAGGCCCTGGGCGTGGAAAAGGCCGCCGCCACGGTCGACAACGTCGAGGCCCAGGCCATGCTGATTCTCTCGGGGGCCTATGCCGGCTTCCTGCCCGAGCACTACGCGCGGCAATGGGTGGAGGCGGGCGACCTGGAACACCTGGGGCCTGGCCGTTTGCAGCTGCTCTCGGCCTTCGAGACGATCACCCGCCGCGGGGTGGCGACGCCCATGATCCTGCGCGCCTTCCTCGATGAACTGCTCAATGGCGCCCGCACCCTTGCGGCGCAGAACAAGATTGACCGGGGCCAGTAATGCGAATCCACGTCACCTTCATCGACCGCGTCGGCATTACCCAGGAAGTCCTGGCGTTGCTGGGCGCGCGCAACCTCAACCTGGACGCGGTGGAGATGATCCCGCCCAACGTCTACATCGACGCACCGGCCTTGTCGCAGGCCGTGCTGGACGAGCTCTACGACGCCCTGTTGCGAGTGGATGGCGTGCGGGCCGTGGAGCTTGTCGACATCCTCCCCGGCCAGCGCCGGCACTTGCAGCTGGATGCTTTGCTCGCCGCGGTGAGCGACCCGGTGCTGGCGGTGGACCCCGGCGGCCATGTGCTGCTGGCCAATCCGGCCCTGGTCGGGCTCTATGGCCGCGAGCCGGCCGGGGAGCCGCTGTCCAGCCTGTTCGCCGAGGCGGACCTGGCACAGACCCTGATCGACAAGGGCTTCCGCCTGCCCATGTGCGAGGTGAGGTTCCAGGGCCAGGCCCTGTTGCTGGATGCCACGCCCATCAGCGGCGGAACGGATGCCCTGGTGGGCGGCCTGCTGACCCTCTACCCGCCGAGCCGGATCGGCGAGCGCCTGGCTTCCCTGCACCACGACCATGCCGAGGGGCTGGACGCGCTGCTGGGCAAGTCGGCCGAGCTGAAAGCGCTCAAGGCCCGGCTGCGCAAGGTGGCCAGCCTGGATGCGCCGTTGCTGATCCAGGGCGAAACCGGCACCGGCAAGGAATTGGTGGCCCGCGCCTGTCACGCCATGAGCGCGCGCCGCGATGCCCCCTTCCTCGCGCTCAACTGCGCGGCACTGCCCGAGAGCCTGGCCGAGAGCGAGCTGTTCGGCTATTCGGCCGGCGCCTTCACCGGCGCCCAGCGCGGCGGCAAGCCGGGGTTGCTGGAACTGGCCGACAGCGGCACGGTGTTTCTCGATGAAGTGGGGGAGATGTCGCCTTACCTGCAGGCCAAGCTGTTGCGCTTTCTCAGCGACGGCTGCTTCCGCCGTGTCGGTGGCGATCGCGAGGTACAGGTGAACGTGCGCGTACTCTGCGCCACTCACCGCAACCTGGAGCGCATGGTGGCGGAGGGCAGCTTCCGCGAAGACCTCTACTACCGCCTCAATGTGCTCAACCTGATGGTGCCGCCCCTGCGCGAGCGCGGGCAGGACATCCTCCTGCTGGCCGAGCACTTCCTGCGCCAGGCCTGCGCGCAGATCCAGCGCCCGCCTTGCCGCCTGGCCCCGGCCACCTACCCGGTGCTGTTGGGCAATCGCTGGTCGGGCAACGTGCGCCAGCTGCAGAACGTGATTTTCCGCGCCGCCGCCATCAGCGAAGGCGAGCTGATCGACTGCGACAGCCTGGAACTGGCCGGCACCGCCCTCAATCCCCAGCAGGGTGACCCGCTGGACGTGACCAGTCTGGAGGAGGCCGTCCAGGGCTTCGAGAAGAACCTGCTGCAGCGCCTCTATGCGGCCTATCCCTCCACGCGGCAGCTGGCTGTACGGCTGAATACCTCTCACACAGCCATCGGCCAACGGCTGCGCAAGTACGGCATCTCGCGTGGCTGAGCGGTTCTCTGTGAGGCGCGAATGACCTGGCACTCCGTGCCGGCAGGGTCCGTGGTTCGATTACGTTCCGCTGGAGCGATTTCGCTCCATTTTCTTCAAGGCCCTGAGTCTCGGGGCTTTGCGCCATTCAGGTCGATCGATGCTCTATGTGGAGTTGGAGCGGTATCGTTCCATCGTGGCGAGGGCATGTTGTGATCAATAATTTAAGTATTTGATTTATAGGTATTTTTATAAACTGGCATTGCCCTTGCTCTTGTTCAGTCAGCCGAGCCCACACAACGCTCGGGACCCTACCTGACAACAAGAGGACGATCCATGAGCACGCTGCGTTTTACTCCCGAGCACGAATGGCTGCGCGTTGAAGCCTCCGGCGAACTGACCGTCGGCATTACCAGCTTCGCCCAGGAGGCCCTCGGGGATGTGGTGTTCGTGCAGTTGCCGGACGCCGGTCGCTACGACCAGGGGCAGGAAGTTGCGGTGCTGGAGTCGGTGAAGGCTGCCAGCAATATCACCATGCCGCTGACCGGCGAGGTGATCGAGGTGAACCAGGCCCTGGCCGACAACCCCGAGCTGGTCAACGAAGCGCCCATGGGCGACGGCTGGTTCTTCCGCATCCGCCCGGACATTCCCGAAGCGTTCGCCGGCCTGATGGACCAGGCCGCCTATGACCGTTTTCTCGCCGACAACGCCTGAGCCGGGGCCGCCATGACCAGAGCACATCTCCACTTGGGCACCGACAACGAGTTCGTTGCCCGCCACATCGGCCCGCGTGAGGCGGATATCACCGCCATGCTGGCGCTGACTGGCCATGCCTCGCTGGACGCGCTGATCGCCAGCGTCATTCCCGACAGCATCAAGGGCACCAGCGTGCTCGACCTGCCGGCTGGCCAGAGCGAGGCCGAAGCCCTCGCTGCCATCAAGACCATCGCCGCGAAGAACCAGATTTTCCGCAACC